>JAYVSR010000239.1:0-2477 GCA_043775155.1 Burkholderiales bacterium
AGGTACAGCGATTTTGATTGTGCGGCGGCTGGCGGCCACTGCGGGTACTGTCGCCAAACATTGGTGCCTGTCTCGAACACATTCGCCTCGGCGACTTTCACATCTTTGGTGTCTTTATCCTTTAGCTGCTTTTCGAAAAATGGCAGCAGGATGTTCTTGCGGTAGTAATCGCCGGTCTTGGCGCCGAAATCGACGTGGCCAAGTCTGACGCCGTCATATCGCGACCAGCCGCCGTGCGACCACGGGCCCATCACTAGCGAATTAAACACGCCCTTGTTGTTTTTGCCGACTTCCCGGAACGTCTTGAGCGGGCCAACCGGGTCTTCCAGGTCATACCAACCGCCGACCGTCAGGACGGCCGCCTTGATGTTCTTTAGGTGGCGCGAGATATCGCGCGACTGCCAGTAATCGTTGTAGGTGTCATTGCGCGCCTGAGCGGCGAACAGCGACTTCTTGTCGCCCGAAACAAGCTTGATGATGTCGGCGAGTGTGCCGGCCTTCAAATAGAACTCGTAGCCATCCTTGGTTCCATAGTTGAACGTCACCCGGTCGCGGGGCGGTAGTGTCGGCGTCTCCTGTTGCTTGAAACTGGTGTAGAAGCCGAAATTCGACGCCAGCATGAAGGCACCGTTGTGATAGCTATCGTCCCCCATGTAGAAGTCCGTCACCGGCGCTTGCGGTGAGGCCGCCTTGATAGCTGGGTGGCCGTCGATGATGCTCGCCGACACGAAGAACCCCGGGTACGAAATTCCCCAAATACCCACGCGCCCGTTGTTGTTAGGCACGTTTTTCAATAGCCACTCGACCGTGTCGTACATATCGGTGCTCTCGTCGAAGTCTTTCGGTCCCTTGTTGACCTTGTGCGGTGTCATCTCGACGAAGGTGCCCTCGGACATATAACGGCCACGCACGTCTTGCGTCACAAAGATATAGCCCGCCTTCGTCAGCTCTGCTGCTGGCCCGATGCGCTCAGGATATTCGTCAACGCCGTAAGGGGCGGCACTGTATGGCGTACGCACCATCAAGAATGGATACGGCTTGGATTGATCCTTCGGTACATAGACGGAGGTAAACAGGCGCTTGTCGTCGCGCATGGCAATGCGGTACTCGTACTTCGTGTAATGCTCACGGATGTTGTAGGACGGCTCGGCTGGCGGCGTCTGTGCAAGCGTGACGGTTGAGAAGCATGCTGCGAGTATAAAGGTGAATAAGGCGCAACGCAGTTTCCAGTCTTGCACAGTGGTGGCTCCTGTTAGCAAATACAAATAAATACGGAATGAATGCGATGAATCAGTTGGCAGGTCGAAGCGAAGCCTCACCTAGATCCCAGAACAATCCCGCCATGATCTGCAGCCCCTCGCGGGCGATTGGCGCCAGCAGGTGCTCGTTTGGTGCGTGCTGACTGCACGCCGAATACGAGTGTGGAATCCAGACGGTCGGCAAGCCCAACGTTTCCGCAAATACTTCGTTTGGTAGCGAACCACCAAGGTTCGGCAGAATAGCCGGCTTCTTACCGGTCGTTTTAGTGATCGAGGCTATCGCAAATCGAACCCACGGCGAATCGGGATCAAGACGCGTGGCATTCATGATCTCCTCGCGCGCCGGAGTGACGGTGACTTGCGTAAAGCCCTCGCGCTCGAGATGCCGTTGCAACGCCGGCACGATGTCGTTCGGATCAACGCCCACCACAAAGCGCAATTGGCAACGCGCCCATGCGCGTCCGGCAATCGCGTTCACCGGAAAGTCCGGATTACCGACCTTCATGGCCAGCACCGCGAAGCTCGACCAGCCGAACACCCGCTCAGCAGGTGACAGGCCGGGCTGGCCCCAATCAAGATCTATGCTCGGGGCGTCTTCGCCAATGCCGCCAGATGGGTCGCAATCTGCCAGTGCGTTACGGACATTGTCCGGAATATTGGTCGGGCACCACTCGGCAATGCGGATGGCGCCGCGTGCATCGGTGATGGAAGCGATCGCGTGGGTAAGCACGATCCCCGGGTCGGCAATCAAACCGCCCCAATTACCCGAGTGGTGTGCGCCGCTGCGCAGTTCGACCGTCAGGTCAAAGTTCATCGAGCCGCGTGACCCGAGAAAAATCGTCGGGCGATCAGGTGAAAGGCGTGGGCCGTCGCTGGCAATAAAAACGTCCGCGCTCAGTTCGTCTTTGTGCGCGCGGCAAAAGTCATTCAGTCCGGGCGAGCCGGTTTCCTCTCCCGTTTCAATCAACAGCTTTAGATTGAAACCGAGCGGTTGGTCGCAACCCCGACGCGCAGCAATGACACTCTGTATCGCGCCCAGATTGATGGTGTGCTGTCCCTTATTGTCAGCGGTGCCGCGGCCATAGATTTTTTCGCCCTCGACAGTGAGTTGCCAAGGGGATAGACCCGTACGCCATTGCGCCTCCAGCCCACGAATCACATCGCCATGACCGTACGACAATACGGTCGGCAGCGAGGCATCTTCGATACGCGTGGCAA
>JAYVSR010000240.1:0-16609 GCA_043775155.1 Burkholderiales bacterium
GCCCCGGCCCCGGCCAGACGATGCCGGTTGTACCCA
Source organism: Burkholderiales bacterium (assembly GCA_043775155.1). Classification (GTDB taxonomy): domain Bacteria; phylum Pseudomonadota; class Gammaproteobacteria; order Burkholderiales; family JAEUOS01; genus CANJDH01. The sequence continues at coordinate 37 of JAYVSR010000240.1, forward strand.
AGCCGGTGGACGATCGGGACGCAACGCTAATCCGCGCAGAGGCTACGGAAATCCGATTCGGCACGGGCCGGGCGATACCGGTTGTACCCAAGCCGTTGGACGACCCGGACGCAACGCTAATCCGCGCAGAGGCCACGGAAATCCGCCCCGGCCCCGGCCCCGGCCAGACGATGCCGGTTGTACCCAAGCCGTTGGACGACCCGGACGCAACCCTAATCCGCGCAGAGGCTACGGAAATCCGATTCGGCACTGGCCGGGCGGTACCGTTTGTACCCAAGCCGTTGGACGACCCGGACGCAACGCTGATCCGCGCAGAGGCTACCACTATCCGTGATGTCGATGCCACATTCATTGAGTCCCGTGGCGACCAGGCGAAGCCGCAGTCAGCGAACCCTGTTCCTCGAGGGCGTCTCGAAAGCAGTTACCCTCAGGGTGACGCAGGTACCGCCATCGAGTCAGACTCTAAGCACCTCGATATTGATCTGTCGGTAGTTGCACCGGTAGCCAAGAGGCGCCCGCTGACGATGATCGCCGGCGTTGCCGTGGCACTTGCAGTAGCTGGCGGCGGATGGTTGTACTTGAAGCCCGATCAGACGCCTTCGACCAATGGTGCCACCAAGACCGCAACTCAGACACCGACTACTCCAAATCAGGAAAGCGCCACAGCGCTGCTGCCGGGCAAGGATGTTGCTCCCAAAGCACCTTCAGAACGGACCGAATCCAACGCGCCTAAAATATCCGAAGCGGAAAATGCCGCACAAGCCGTGCAGGCAACCGCACAAGCGGAGGATATGAGAAAACTCGAGCTGGAAGCGAAAAATCGGATTGCAGACACTGCTGCAGCAGACAAATTGGCCACCGCCAAATTAGCGGCTGACTTGGCCGCAGCCAAATCTTTAAGGGACAAAGCGACGGCAGAAAAGCTTGCCGCGATAAAAGCAACCGAAGCAACGGCGGCTGAAGCCAGAGCGGCTGAAACTAAAGCTGCGGACACCAGGGCGGCTGAAACCAAGGCCGCTGAAGCAAGGTTGGCCGAAACCAAAGCTGCTGAAGCTAAAGCTGCCGCCGATAGAGCCGCCGAAGCTAAAGCTGCCGAAACCAAGGCCGCCGAAGCCAAAGCCGCTGCCGACAAAGCCGCCGCAGACCGGATCGCTTCCGCTGGATCAATCGCTGACCGGATCGCTGCGGCGTCATCGCCTCCAGAGTTGTATAAGCGTGCCGTCACCCTGCGTAGTGAGGGCAAGACGAGTCAGGCAGTGGCTCTTCTACGACAGGCATCGTCACAAGGCCATGGCCCGTCCTCGCGGCTTTTAGTAACAATTTTTACCGAAGGCGCGCCCGACGTCAGAGCCAATTTCCGTGAGGTCGATCGTTACAAGGCGATCTCTGAAACCCAGGGCGAACGATAAGTTGCGCCGCGCGAAAGCTAACTGACCGGCTACCCGTGGGCTGGCGAGATTTCAAACTCGATGGCAATCTTTGAATCTTCTTTGTACGGACGGCCAAAGCTGATCGTGCCAGAAGCGCCGGTGAGCACCATTGCATCGCGCCGGACGAACACCTCGTCATGCCCCTCAACCCGAATGTAGGTGCCGTTGGAGCTGAAGTCGGTGTAGGTGAAACGGTCTTTCTCTTTGAAGATGCGACCGTGATTGCGCGAGGCAAGCTTGTCAGCGGTAACGAGACCGGAACCCGGGTCGCGTCCAAGCGTTAGCAGCGGCTGGGCCTTGCTGACGCCGAATTTTTTGCCCAGGTAGGAGAGCGACATGCCGATGGGTATCTCGCGCGCTGACGCGCGATGACTCACCATTTCGGTCAGGTCGGCATCAGACTCCCACAGCAACTCGAACATTTTTATCGGTTCGGCTTTGCCTTTGACCGATTGCTCCCCCAACAAGCGGGTCTTGCCATTTAAATCGGCGGGTAACAGACGCATAGCGTCGCCGCTGATGACAATCTGCCCTTTCTTCGCCTCTTGCACGGTGCGCGCGGCAACATTGACGGTGTCACCAAAAATATCATTGTCGGTAAATGTCACCTCACCCCAATGCAACCCGCAATAAATCGACGTACCCAATTCCATCGACTCGGGCAACGACAAAATACCAAACTGCATATCGATCGCGGCGCGGCATCCGGAAGGCACGTCCGGAAAAACTACCAGCACTTCGTCACCGATGGTTTTGATCAGCCGGCCACCGTTTTGCACGGTGGCGTGCGTCATCACCTTGATGCAACGCTCAATCACTGCCAGCGCCTTGACGTCTCCGAGCGTTTCATACATGTGGGTACTGCCGCTGATGTCCGCAAACATTACCGCACGCAACGGGCTGCTGCGCGGCGCGTCCAGCCCGGGCGTGCGCTGGGTACTGTCGCGAGTATTGTCAGACGTGCTGTCGCGTACCATTCGCTGGGTTTTTTCGAAACCGTCGTTCCGCGTCGTATCCGGAAAATCCTTGTCAGGGTCCATGATCTGATTCACGCAGTGATGGGATTTTCAAGTTTGGGCGGTTGGTTGTTGGTTGTGTGTTTGTTAGCACGTTGCCTGGCGAAGTATAGCGGTTCAACCTTGAACAGCAATTTCCAAACGACAATCATTCAGATGACCTCTGCAGAAGATCGAGTAATTTTACAACGATCATCCTGCGCCGCAAACCGCAGGCTGCACTGCGTCCAAAAATATCGCCAGAATAGCACTCTTAGCGCGCGTCGATTTTGCTAGCGCGATCCTACGGGACCGACGGGGGCCAGTTTCCCGCTCCGCACCACATAGAGCTGCGGCGCATATGCCGGGTTGCGTCCGGCATCTTGTTGCCAGCGTCCGCGGCCGATCAACAAATCAATGCCATTTACTCGTTCCAGCGCCAGCCGCACGGTCTCGGTGGTAGGGTTGGGGCCGGCGTTGCGGATCGCCTCGGCTGCCAGTTGACCCGCTGCAAATCCGATGCCGGCCCATGCATCTACTGGCTCGCCGAAGCGACCCTGATAAGCGGCTAGAAACTGTGTATTGGCTTCGGACTGCGCTTCGGGCAGGTAGTCTGCGGCAGTCAATGCCTGCTCCACTGCCGCGCCGCCGATGCGCGTGAGCGCGGCCTGCGCTGCGGCCGGGGCGAACACGAACAAGGGGCGCTTGGCTGGCGGGTTCGCAGCTGACGCTGCATTGCCGCGAGCTGCGATGGCATGCGCAAGTGCTGCGCCCGGCTCGGCATCCATTGCGAAGAACACGACATCCGCAGCCGCCTCGTTCACAGCGGCGCTGGTGGAACTCAGAAAATCAGATCCGACATCAACTTCGAATTCTCCCACCACGCGCGCCCCCGAGCGAACGGCTGCTGCGCGAAACTCCGCCGTCTGAGACGCGTAGCCGCGATTGCCCTTGGCATGTGCCAGCACTAAACGTTGCCCAGTGCGCAAGCCCGTCGTTGAACCGGTGCTATTGGCAGTGCCGGCGGGCGCGGTAAACGCCTGTGCTGCGAGAGCGTGCAAGGTCTTGTAGGGGCTCATGGTGAGCCGGAACGCCCACTTGCCAGAAGCGGTGATGCCTTCGGACGCACCCGGCGCGAGCAGCGGAAAGCGCAGATGGTTGGCGCTGTCCGCCGCCGCCTCGGCGTGAGAACTCACGGTCGGCCCAATCACCAAAATCGCATATTCATCGCGTACAAACTTTGACACCCGCTCCGCCACCACCTTGGGTGCCCCGCTGTCATCGACCGTGCGGATGGACAGCCGCACATCGCCAAAACGGCCACCATCTTCAGCCTGTTCGAGCGCCAGCACAACGCCGTTGCGCAGTGACCGCCCAAGGGGTGCGTGCGGCCCGGTGAGCGGCGCGAACACCCCAACCACGTGTTCAGCGTATCCCGCGACGGGCTGCAAAGTAAGGGTAACCGCCAGCCACAGGCGGCAGAAATGCGATCCCATCATTTCCTCACTCGCGGCGGCGGCCGGCGCTGCATGAACTCCTGCATGCGCGCCTCAAATTCACCCATTCGTTCAATCGGCAGCACGACCCGCTCCCCCTTGGGAATGTTCGCACCACTGAAGGTTGCGTTGAGCGCATTGAATTGCGGAGCGGGCAGCCCCGAAAAACGCAGCGCCTCGCGCACCGGCAGGTCGGCTGGCAAACGCAAGCTGCCCAGATAGGGGCGGTTCGGCAGCGGCGGAAAGAGTGGCGCCAACGCGCCGGGATTGAGCAACAAATTCTTGACAGCCTGCAATTTAGGCACGTAATCCGCAGTCTCTTCCGGCAGTGTCAGGTTGGAGTAGCTGATCGGCCGGCCCTGCGCACGGTTTCGCTCCACCGCGCGCGCCACCGCCTTCTCACCCCAGTTATACGACGCCAGCGCGAGTTGCCAATCGCCAAACATGCCATGCAGGTCGCCCAGATAGTCGAGCGCTGCACCGGTCGAGGCGAACACATCGCGCCGCTCATCGCGCACGTCGTCGAGGCGCAATTTGTAGCGTGTCGCGGTGAATGACATGAACTGCCACATCCCCACCGCCTGGGCTGAAGAGATGGCCTGCGTGTCAAACCCGCTTTCAATGAACGGCACCAGCGCCAGTTCGGCCGGCATTTTTCGCAGCTCGATCTCCTCGAGAATATGAAACAAATACCGGCTCGCACGCTCGAGAATCCGCTGCATCAGCTCGGGACGGCTCGCATACCAAGCCTGGCGTTGTCGTACCTTTGCGGTATTCAATTCAGGCAGCGAGAACCCGCGGCGCAGGCGCTCGTAGAGATCCTGCGGCGCTGCGATGGCAACCTCCGCCACCAGGTGCAGGGGCAGCTCGGCAGCGCGCGTGCTGGCCACTTGAACCGGTTCAAACCGGCCGCTGTTGTCCGGCAAGCGCCACCAACTGACGGTCTCGTCGCGTTCCTCGGGCCGATCGGCCCGAGGCGGCGCATCGAACACCAAGGTGGTGCAGCCCGCGCCGAGCAGGGTACACGACAGCACGGCAATTGTGATTGCCAGCGATACGGCGTTTCGCGCGAGTGACATGGAGGGTTGATGTGTGGCTCAAGCCGCAGGGTTGCAGATAGTGCAACTTCTTCTCTGTAAACGACTGACGACGATCATCGCCTCGCGCTCAAACCGGCTTTCGCCGCAAGAAGGGAGTCGCAGTGTACCGGAATCCGGATACGCGCCACCGCCTTGTTGTCAACCAGTCAATGTGTTCGCACAACTCGATCGACAACCTTCGTCAAGGCTGCCCTTGCAGAGGGCGCAGGTGTTTGCGCCGCCTCGCGAACTGCGGGCCAGAATAGGTCAAAGTACATGAGTAGACTCCAGGAACCCGGTAATCGCGGTCAGCGCCAGCAGGCGCGCGGCAGTCACTTGACGCACCTCCACCACCGGCAACGGGCAGGCGAAATTGAGCACCCCGAGACAGGCGTCTCGCCACACCACTGGCACGTTGATGATCGAGCGCACGCCGAGCGAGGACATCAACGCGGCGTCGCTGAAGTAAGTCTGGATCGCGGCATCACCTTCACCGATGAACACGCGCCGCTCGATCAACACTTGCTGCCCCCAGGCGGTGGCCTTCTTTTGTTTGCGGCCACCGACTGGATAAGCCGCAGGGTTGCTGCTGTAGAGGCGCTCGACTTCTAGCGTGGCGGCGCGAAACGCGTTGACGCTGAACAGGCACTGCCCGACCATGCGCGCGCCGATCTTTTCAATCGCGGCAAACAGCTCCTGCGGCTGTTGCGAGCTGGCCTGCGCGGCGGCCAGTGCGTCGATATCGGCTCGGCTCAGCACATCGGCACGAGCGGCACTCAGCGCCTCGATACCAGTGGCACGTAGCGCCGCCTCAGGCATCGGTTTTTTCAAGACCAGCGTCGAAGGTGAGGCCGATCTTTTTCACTTCATCAAGCACGCCCGGCCCATACGCATCAATCGCTTTGCCGATCGACGGTGGCAAGCTGATGTCGTTACGGTCGTGCACGCCGCCGGTGATCACGGTGAGGAGCTTGCTGTCGATGTCGGCGATATTGCGAAAGCCGCGGCACACGCCGGGCGGCACCGAGAAGGTGTCCCATTGATTGAGGATGACTTTTTCGCCGCCGTCGTCGTTCACCGAAAACTCGAACTTGCCTTCGAGAACAAAAAACGTTTCGTAGGTTTTGTGATGCGCGTGCAGGCCGGGCCCCTGGCCCGGCGGGCAGACCGAGATATTCATCGTTAACCCCGCCGCACCATAAATCGCGGCGACGCTGCCGAAGGCGTTTTGCGTTTGTTCGAGCAGGATCGGCATGATTTTTCGCGCGAGAAAAATATCACGCGCTTCTTGCGGCACCATTGGATTGTCTTTCAGCGTCGACATCGCTTGCAGTTTGTCGAAGCGCGCGGTGCGCATTTGCACATCGTCCTGGCTCATTTGCACGGTCTTCATGGAGTTCTCCTGAAAAAGGTTTACATCGGTTGGTGTTCTTTCCTGACCGGCGGCGGATGCTTCAAAGGCCAGCAAACATTCTATCCGAGCGGCAATTCATCGACTTGACTCTTCGCCCGGAATCACTCCAAGAACCGCTCCAGGAGCGGCTCTTGGCATTTTGTCTTCGTGGCCGCGCAATCAACCTCAGAGCGTATAGGCAGCAGACGGCGCAAACGCCGCGCGCGTCTCGCGCGTCAAGCGTTCGACGACATCGCGCACTGTCGTCAGCTCGTTGAACCAGGCGCAGCTCTGGCCCAGCGCTTCGTAGACCAGCGGTTCGATCTGGTGCTCTTCAATCGCCGCGAGCAGCTCGCCGGTGAGTGCGTGTTGATACGGCATCGGCAGTTGGGCTGGCGCGCCGGGCGCTTCCCATTCATCGACCCACGCGCTCTTCAGTACGCGGCAGGGCTTGCCGCTGTGGGCGCGCGTCATCACGGTGTCTTCGCTGGTGGCGGCGAGGATTTTTTTGAGCAGCACTGGCGGCGTGTGGTACTCGCGCGTCGCCAGCCACGCGGTGCCGAGCCACGCGCCCTGCGCGCCCATGGTGAGCGCGGCGGCGATCTGCGCGCCGTGGCCGATACCGCCTGCCGCGAGCACTGGTACCGCTGCGCCCGCTTGTGCCACCGCCTGCACGATCTGCGGCACCAGCGTGAAGGTGCCGACCGGGCCGGTATGGCCTCCCGCATCATTGCCCTGCGCGACCAACACATCAACCCCTGCCGCGAGTGCGGGCGCAACGTGCCGCACCGAACCGATCAACGCGAAGCTGGTTTTGCCGCGCGACTTGGCGGCGGCGATCACTTCACGCGGCAGGCCAACGGCGGTGGCAACGGCGTTCACATCAGAGGCGAGCACCGCCTCGGTCTGCTCGCGAAACAATTTTTTGTTGCGCAGCACGTGGGAGAAAAAATGCGGTTTCGTCTGTTCCGGAATCGCGTATTTCTTACGCAGGGCATCGACAAACGCCACGCTCGCAAGCGGCAATTTGGCTTTGGCGGCGGCGCGATCCGGCTCGTCAGCCGCGAGCGCCGGATACATGATGTCCACTCCAAACGGGCGGCTGCCGATGCGCGCCCGAATCTGTTTCAAGTCCGCCTCGATCTTCTCGGGCAGCTCGCGCGCCGCACCGAACACCGGAAAGCCGCCGGCTTCGGCGAGCGCGACGGTCACGTCGATTGAGTGCGAGAAACCAAAAATCGGCACCTCAATGCCGAGACGTTCGCACAGCGGGTTGCGCAGACTCATCGCGATCTTTCGCTAACGTGGTGAGAAAGCCGGTTCCGCCCTGAGCGCAAACTGTGGCTGCTCACTCACCCTTGATTCCGCCGGCCTTGATCACCGCCGCCCACTTGTCGGTATCGGACGCGATCAGGCGATTGATCTCCGCCACCGACATTGGCTGCCCGGCTTCGCCACCGAGTTTTTCCATCCTCTCCTTTACGTCGGACATGGCGAGCACTTTGCCGATGTCGGCGTTGATTTTGTCCGCCACCTCTTTGGGCGTACCGGCGCGGGTGAAGAAGGCATACCAAGGCGATACGCCCGCCTCGGAGAAACCCGCCTCAATCAGGGTCGGCACGTTCGGCAATTGTTTGGCGCGCTGCGCGCCGGTGACGCCCAGCGCCCTCAACTTGCCGCTTTGCACATGCTGCGAAATCAGCCCGACCGAGGCAAAAGCGACATCGAGTTGTCCACCGATCAAATCGGTGATCGCCGGTGGCTGGCCCTTGTAGCCAATCGAGGTCAGTTGAATCCCGGCCACCTGCTTGAACAATTCGGTGGAGAGGTGAATCGACGAGCCGGTACCGGGGTTGCCGTAGTTCATCCCGGGCTTCGCTTTGGCCAACGCGACAAACTCCTGGAGGGTATTCGCGCTCGAACTGGCCGGCACCAAAAGCGCCGACGAAGTCCAGGCCGCAACGCCCAAACCGGTGAAGTCTTTTTTCGCGTCCCAGCCCGCATTGGTCGAGAGCGACGGATTAGCCGTGATCGCCGGGCCGGTGACGAGCCAGGTGTAGCCGTCAGCCGCTGCCTTGGCGACCATCTCGGTACCGATGTTGGAGTTGGCGCCAGGCTTGGCCTCAACGATGAATGGCTGACCCCACATCACCGCGAGCTTGTCGGTGATGACGCGACCGATCACATCAACGATGCCGCCGGCCGGATACGGCACGATGACGCGGACTGGCTTGTTGGGAAAAGTACCTTGCGCCGCTGCGTCAGTTGGGGCAAGCGCGGACGCCGCCACCATCACAACGCTCAGACCCAAGGCACCCAAGCCCGCAGCGCTTCTTCCCACAGCCCCAAAGCCCGCCACGATGTTCGCTATGCTTCGCATGTTGGTCTCCGTCAATCTTGTTTGCAGGACTATACCCGATGAATTTTGACCTCTCTCCGCGCGCCCGCGAGTGGCACGAGCGCTTGAAGGCGTTTTTCGCCGCCGAGATTTTGCCGCGTAACCGCGAGTGGCATCAACACGTGGTGGGGCGCGGCGAGCCTGCGCCTTTCATGTCTGCACTGCAAGAAAAGGCGCGCGCCGCCGGACTTTGGAATCTTGGTCTCCCCGCGCTGGCGGCGGACGAGCCGGGTACGCGCCTGACCAATCTCGAATACGCGCCGCTGGCCGAGACCATGGGGCAGGTGTTCTGGGCCTCTGAGGCGTTTAACTGCCAGCCGCCCGACGTGCCGAACATGATCACCTTGCAACATGCCTGCACTGCGGCGCAGAAAGAGCGCTGGTTGAAGCCGTTGTTGAACGCACAAACGCGCTCGGCGTTTGCGATGACCGAGCCAGCGGTAGCGTCGTCGGATGCGACCAATATTGCCTGCACGATTGAATCTGATGGCGATGCGTATGTGATCAATGGACGCAAATGGTTTTCTACTGGCGCGGCGCATCCGCGTTGCTCAATGTTGATGGTGATGGGCGTCACCGCGCGCGGCGCTGAAGCTGGCGCAGGCGGAAACGCCAGCACCGTCACCAGCAACATCACCAGCAACATCACCGACGCCAGCGTCGGCAGCGGCACCGGGCGCACGCGCCGCCACTCGCTCGTGATGGTGCCGATGGACACGCCCGGCGTGCGCTTGGTGCGATCGTTGCGCTGGATGGGTTGCGACGATCACGTCGCGCCGATTGGCGAACTCGATTTCGTCAACGTGCGGGTGCCGAAGGAAAACCTGCTCGGCAAGGAAGGCGATGGCTTCAAGCTCGCGCAAGTGCGGCTCGGCCCGGCGCGCGTGCATCACTGCATGCGCTCGCTCGGCCTGTGTGAAGTGATGGTGCAACTGATGATGGCGCGTGCCGCAGAGCGCCGCGCGTTTGGCCGCGCCATCATCGACTACGACACGACGCAGCGCTGGATTGCCGAGGCACGCGTCGGCATCGAACAAGCGCGCCTCCTGACGCTACGCTGCGCCTGGCTGCTCGACCGCGATGGCCATCAAGGCGCGTGGCGCGATGTGTCACTGGTGAAGATCGCGGTGCCGAATTTGCTGCAAACGATTGCCGACCGGGCGATTCAAGTGTTCGGTGCGATGGGCGGCTCGGACGACACGCCGATTCATCAGGCGCTGGCCTGGGCGCGCCTGCTACGCATCGGCGATGGGCCGGACGAAGTGCATTACCGGCAGATTTTCAAGATGGAGCCGCCGGCACCGTGGGGGGTGGATGAGTCGCCGTATGTGATGGCGCGGCCGGGGTAGCAAAATTGTCAATGCACGATTGGCGGAGAGGCGCTCTGGGAGCGGTTCTACGACGATGATTGGTTGAAGAGTGGCGACTGGAGCTATTCTCCCGGCATCATCAATATCGAATTTCCATAGGAAAGGGCCGCCGAAGCGGCCCGCTTGAGAAAGGTCAAGGGGATGAATACGCGATCAAACCCTCAACCAGAACAGCTCTGTCAGTAGTGCCAGCGGCACTGCGCTATCTCAATCGCGTCACCAACGATGCGATACACCAACCGGTGTTCGTCCGTAATCCGGCGCGACCAAAACCCCGACCAGTTTTCACGCAGCGCATGCGGCTTGCCGGTGCCGGTAAACGGCGTCCGCGCGATCTCCGAGAGAAGAGCCTGGATTTTTCCGGTGATCCGTCGGTCGGTTTTGAGCCAGTACTCCATGTCTTTTTTTGCTTGACCAGCCCAAACCAGATTCATGGTTTGAACGGGTCCCATTGCACGCCTTTTCCTGCCTTCAACTCGGCCACGGCTTGGTCCATCCGCGCGGCGTTGATCTTGCTCGCCTTCAATCGCTGATGATCATCCGCAGCCGACACGTGCGCGAGTCCGCGTGTCTTGCCGCCAGCGCGTACTGTCTTCTTCACGGCTTTGACGGACATGATTTTCAAAATCGGTTTTTCGGTAACGACAGCGGGGGGCATGGTTGATTCCTCGAATATCTGTTTAATTCTACCTGAGCGATTCTTGCCGTCCGCACTGCGGAACACACTGCCCGGCTCACTGCGCGTCGCGCGCCTCGTTGGCGTTGTTCTTCGCCGCCAGCGCCTTGATCAACCCATCCACACCACCCGACGCTACCGCGCCTTTGAACTGGCCCTTGTAGGTCTCGACCATGCGCACCCCAAACACGCCGAAATCAGTGACTTTCCAGGCGCCGTCGATTTGTTCGAGGTAGTAGTCGAGCGGGATCGCTTCGCCGCCATTTGCGCTCACCAGCGAGCGCACGGTGGCATCGGTATCGCCCGCCGCGAGGCGCAGGGGCCGGTATTCGATTTTGGTGTCCGGGCGATAGCTGGCGAAGGCGCCGGCATAGGTGTTGGTCATCAGACGCTTGAATTCGGCCGACAATGCGCGGCGCTGCTCGGGGGTGGCTTGCGACCAGTTCTGCCCCAGCGCGGACTGCGTCATGCGGCCGATATTGACGTAAGGCATGACTTTTTCATCGACTAGCGCGTTGATGCGGCGGCGGTCGCCACTTTTGATCGCCGTGTCAGTGTTGAGCGTGGCCGTGACGCCGTCTACAGCGCGCTTGATCGTCGCGTCGGGGGATTCCTGGGCCAACACACTGCCGATTGCTAGCGCCAGCAGGGTGGTCAGGGCGGCAGTAAATTTGGGAAATCGGATCACGATGGTCAGCCTCAGTTTTGGAGATGCCGCAAGAAGATTCTTTCGGCACTTCGCTCAACGCACGCCCGGGGCTGGAGGTGTACCGCCAGTCGCGCGGAATTTGTCAACCAGTGTTAACCAGCAACGGCTGAGGGCGGAAACCACGACGAGCCGGGACAAGATCGGGCGTCGAATGGGTTGACGACGGTTGACGATTTGGTTGACGTTTACGTTAACGTCAAGTAGGCTTCGTTTGCGTCACAACGCGACCATTCGCAGCCATTCGTGCGTCTGATACGAGGCATACAATTACCACCGACCACCGCCCAGCCCCGCTCTGCCGGTGCTAAAAAATACGAGGCAAACCATGACCGACTTATCCGTGCAAAAACAGCTTGAGACGCCGCGCCTGAAACACAAGGTGCGCTTCGTCACCGCCGCCTCACTGTTCGACGGCCACGACGCCTCGATCAACATCATGCGCCGCATTTTGCAGGCGAATGGCGCGGAGGTGATTCACCTCGGCCACAACCGCTCGGTCGAAGAAGTGGTGACTGCCGCCGTGCAGGAAGACGCGCAGGGCATCGCGATGTCGTCCTATCAGGGCGGCCATGTCGAATATTTCAAGTACATGGTCGATCTGCTGAAGGAGCGCGGCGGCGCGCATATCAAGATTTTTGCCGGTGGTGGCGGCGTGATCGTGGCGGACGAGATTAAAGACCTGCACGCTTACGGCGTGACGCGCATCTACTCGCCTGAAGACGGCCAGAAGATGGGTCTGGTGGGCATGATCTGGGACATGCTGGAGCGGTGCGATGTGGATTTGTCGTCGTACGCGCCGGCGTCGCTCGATGCGATTCGGGGCAGCGCGCAAGCGCCGCGCCGCGCGCTGGCGCAACTGATCACTGCGCTGGAGAACGGCAAAGCGGATGCGAAGTTGCACCGCGAGTTGCTCGATGCCGCCACGAAAATCAACACGCCGGTACTCGGCATTACCGGCACGGGCGGCGCGGGCAAGAGCTCACTCACCGACGAGTTGATCCGCCGCTTCCGTCTCGACCAAAACGAAGCGCTGTCGATTGCGGTGATTTCGATTGACCCTTCAAGGCGCAAGTCTGGCGGCGCTCTGTTGGGCGACCGCATCCGGATGAACGCAATCAATCATCCCGGCATTTTCATGCGTTCGCTCGCCACGCGCGAGGCGGGCAGCGAAATTTCTAAAGCCCTGCCCGATGTGATCGCTGCCTGCAAGGTGGCGGGCTTCGATCTGATCATCGTCGAGACCTCCGGCATCGGCCAGGGCGATGCGGCCATCGTGCCACTGGTCAACACCAGTCTGTATGTGATGACCCCGGAGTTTGGCGCGGCATCGCAACTCGAAAAAATCGACATGCTCGACTTCGCCGATTTTGTCGCGATCAACAAGTTCGACCGCAAGGGCGCAGCCGATGCGTTGCGCGATGTGCGCAAGCAATATCAGCGCAACCGTGAAGCCTTCACCAAGAGCGCCGACGACATGCCGGTCTACGGCACGATGGCGAGCCGCTTCAACGATGATGGCGTGACCGCGCTGTATCAGGGCTTGTGTCCGCGTCTGGTGGAGCTTGGCCTCGCGCTGGGCGAGAGCCGCTTGCCGAAAGCCAAAGGCAAATCGTCGAGCAATCAGACGCCGGTGGTGCCGCCGGCGCGCGTGCGTTACCTCTCCGAGATTGCCGACACGGTGCGCGGGTATCACGTGCAGGTGAAGGCGCAGGTGAAGCTGGCGCGTGAAGCGCAGCAGTTGCGCGCGTCTCACGCCATGCTGGCGAGCGTGAGTGCCGGCCAGGTTGCCGCCACGAGCACCAGCGCCGGCACCAGCACGAGCACCAGCACGAAACCCGCTCCCACCAACGGTTCTGGCCTTGCCGGCCTCGAAACCCTTGCAGCCCAACGCGAAGCGGCCATCACGCCAGATGCAAAACAACTTCTCGCGCAGTGGCCAGCGATGCAGCAGGCGTATGCCGGTGACGAATACGTGGTGAAAATCCGCGACAAGGAAATCCGCACCGCACTGACCACTACTTCACTGTCCGGCACCAAAGTGCGCAAGGTCGCCCTGCCGCGCTTCGAAGACCACGGCGAGCAACTGCGCTGGCTGATGGAAGAAAACGTCCCCGGCTCTTTCCCCTACACGGCCGGCGTGTTCGCGTTCAAGCGCGAGAACGAAGACCCGACGCGCATGTTCGCTGGCGAGGGCGACCCGTTCCGCACCAACAAGCGCTTTCACCATGTGTCGAAAGACATGCCGGCCAAGCGCCTGTCGACCGCCTTCGACTCGGTCACGCTGTATGGCAACGACCCTGATTTGCGCCCGGATATTTACGGCAAGGTCGGTAACTCGGGTGTGAGTATCGCCACCCTCGACGACATGAAGGTGGTCTACGGTGGCTTTGATTTGACCTCGCCGAACACCTCCGTCTCGATGACGATCAACGGCCCGGCGCCGACCATCCTGGCGTTCTTCATGAACACGGCGATTGACCAAAACCTCGAGAAGTTCCGCACTGACAACAAACGTGAGCCGACCGCAGACGAAGCGGCAAAGATCAAATCCTGGGTGCTGGAAAACGTCCGCGGCACGGTGCAGGCCGACATCCTCAAAGAGGACCAGGGCCAGAACACCTGCATCTTCTCCACCGAGTTTTCGTTGAAAGTAATGGGCGACATCGCCGAATACTTCGTCCACCACAAGGTGCGCAATTTTTACTCGGTGTCGATCTCCGGTTATCACATTGCCGAAGCCGGTGCCAATCCGGTGTCGCAACTGGCACTGACGCTGTCGAACGGCTTCACCTTCGTCGAAGCCTACCTCGCGCGCGGCATGCACATCGACGACTTCGCCGCCAATCTGTCGTTCTTCTTCTCCTACGGCATGGACCCGGAATACACCGTGATCGGCCGGGTCGCGCGGCGCATCTGGGCCACCGCGATCAAGAACAAATACGGCGGCAACGAGCGCAGCCAGAAGCTCAAGTTTCATTCGCAAACCAGTGGCCGCTCGCTGCACGCGCAAGAAATCGCCTTCAACGACATCCGCACCACCCTGCAGGCGTTGATCTCGACCTACGACAACACCAACTCCTTGCACACCAACGCCTACGACGAAGCGATCACCACGCCGACCGAAGAGTCGGTGCGCCGCGCGATGGCGATCCAGCTCATCATCAACCGCGAATGGGGTATCGGCAAAAACGAAAACCCGAATCAGGGGTCCTTCATCATCGAAGAGCTGACTGATCTGGTCGAAGAAGCGGTGCTGAAAGAGTTCGAAGCGATTTCCGAGCGCGGCGGCGTGTTGGGGGCGATGGAAACCGGCTTTCAGCGCGGCCAGATACAGGAACAATCGATGTTTTACGAGCACAAAAAGCACGACGGCTCGTACCCGATCATCGGCGTCAACACGTTCCGCAATCCACACGATTCGGGCGTAGCGCCCACGATTGAACTAATCCGCTCGACCGAAGAAGAAAAGCAATCGCAGTTGAAACGCCTCGCTGATTTTCACGAGCGCAATAAAGCCGTTGCGCCCAGCGAACTGCAGCGTCTTCAACAAGCCGTGATCGACAACCAAAACGTATTCGAGGTGCTGATGGATGCAGCGCGCATCTGTTCGCTCGGGCAGATCACCAATGCCCTATTCGAGGTCGGCGGGCAGTACCGGCGCAGCATGTAACGCTGATTTACAAGCCTGATTTTTATTTGAGGCTTGACCTACGCGCGTTCAGCGAGAACGTTTTTCAGTCAGTGCAATTGCTCTCGCATTAGCTGCCCAAAGTCATACGCACTAAATTCCACAGTTTTCCCCGTGTAGTAATTCGCACGGTGAAACTGCTTTTTCCCAACAATTTTTTCACTTTCCGCGACCGCAAGTACAAACCCCTTTTGCTGCGTATGGCGGTACTGCATATGGATAATCTCCGCCTCCAGTAAGCGTATTGCGCTTGACGCAGCGACAACAATAAGCGGCACCATATTGGAATTGGTTTCGTCACCAATCATATGATCCGCCTCCAGTCCGCCAGCAATCGGCAACTCGATGCCGTGCCGAACCGGAACATTGATTGCAGCGCATACCTCTCGCACAATTTCGGCTACTTGTTCTTTAAAGTCACTTGGGGTTCGCTCTTTTTGAGATGTGGCTAAGGCGAACAACTGCTGCGAAGCAGCCGCCACATGAATGATGTACGGCGCAACCAAACGAGGATCCGTAACAAACGCCTTTATGATCTCTTCGTCATCAAACTCGAGCTTGGAACTGGCCTCCAAATCTTCTGACCAGCGATTGACGGATTCGGAACCGATATCGCCTCCATGCATTGACGCATAAAGCGCAGCCTCGCCGTTTTCGTCAATTTGCAAAAAGCCGTTGCGCGACCGGACGCGCACCACAACCTTGTCACCGCTTCCCGGATACTCAAGTGGGGTTACGACGCGCTGGACGCCATCACCATCTTCATAGACCTCAAACAAAGCGCATATGGACCGTTTGATATCGGGGACTAGTTCCATAACCCGCCCTCCGGGCCGATTTTGATTCCGCAGGCCGAGCAAAAAATCTCAATGATCTGATTGCGGTGTAGTTCGTTGTTGGGGTCAAGATCAGGTGGGCTATTTATGCCCAATTCCGGCGCCCCTGGCAAAAAACGTGACGCATAGTCATATTGGGTTTTGCACGGCAGTTTGGCGTGCAGCCCCTTGTGGCTGGGATGGAAATGCATTTCGAAAAGCGGATGCAACTCTCCGGTTTGCAGTACGCAGAATAAATATGCAAAGAATGCCCGGTCAGTACGCTGCTCGCCGTCTCGCCATACAAAAATTGCACGATGTGTATCCGACACTTCAACTACATCGGTTCCTTGCAGACGCGGGCCACCCATCTTGTGGAGCGGCTTTGGCAGTTTGCCGCGCTTCATCGCCTTGAACGATGGCAAGGCTGCCAATCGCTTGGGGACGGACTTATGCTCGGCGAGTTCTTTCGGGGTCATGTGCTTAGGATAACAGGTGGTTCGGTCGAGGTAAATCTCCAAGCT
>JAYVSR010000241.1:0-3579 GCA_043775155.1 Burkholderiales bacterium
TGCTGTCGGAGAATCCGGAGCAATACAAGGATGCGGCGCTCGCGGGCATTCGCCATTTTCTCGGCTTGAAATCCGGCGAGCGCATCCCCGGCGAGAAGATTGAAGCGGTGAAGATGGGCACCACCGTCGCCACCAATGCGCTGCTCGAACGCAACGGCGACCGCACCGTGCTGTTCATTACCAAAGGTTTTCGCGATCAATTGCGCATCGGTTATCAAAACCGGCCGCGTATTTTTGACCGTCACATCGTGTTGCCGGAGTTGCTTTACAGCGAAGTGGTGGAAGTTGAAGAACGCGTCGGCGCGCACGGCGATGTGGTGACGCCGCTCAACACCGCTGAGACGAGAAAATCGCTGCAAGCCGCATGGGACAAGGGTTTCCGGGCGATTGCGATTGCCTTCATGCACGGCTACCGGTTTCAGGAGCACGAAAAAGCCGTGGCACAGATGGCGCGCGAGATGGGCTTTACGCAAGTGTCGGTATCGCACGAAGTCTCGCCGCTGATGAAGTTGGTCTCGCGCGGGGACACGACCGTGGTCGATGCTTACCTCTCGCCGATTCTCGGGCGTTATGTGGATCGTGTCGCTGCCGAGCTTGATGGCGCGCGCCTGATGTTCATGCAGTCGTCCGGTGGTCTCACCTCAGCGCAATTGTTCAAGGGCAAGGACTCGATTCTTTCCGGACCGGCCGGTGGCATCGTGGGCATGGTGCAAACTGCCAGGGGGGCGGGGTTCGAGAAAGTGATTGGCTTCGACATGGGCGGCACTTCGACCGACGTGTCGCACTACGCGGGTGAGTACGAGCGCGCGTTCGAGACGCAGGTCGCAGGCGTGCGCATGCGCGCGCCGATGATGAGCATCCACACCGTCGCAGCAGGTGGCGGTTCCATTTTGCATTTTGACGGCGCGCGTTATCGCGTCGGCCCAGACTCGGCTGGCGCCAACCCCGGGCCGGCTTCGTACCGGCGCGGCGGGCCGCTGGCGGTAACCGATGCCAACGTGATGCTGGGTAAGGTGCAACCGAAGTTTTTTCCCAAGGTGTTTGGGCGTGCGGCGAATGAGGCGCTCGACTTTGACGCAGCCTCGGTGAAGTTCAACGCGCTGGCTGAGGAGATCAAGCAGTCTACCGGCAGCGACAAGTCGCCAGAACAAGTCGCTGAGGGCTTCATCCAGATCGCAGTTGAGAATATGGCGAACGCGATTAAGAAGGTGTCGGTAGCGCGCGGCTACGACATCACGCAATACACGCTGCAATGTTTCGGCGGTGCCGGCGGGCAGCACGCCTGCCTGATCGCCGACAAGCTTGGCATGCCGCGCGTCTACATCCATCCTTACGCGGGCGTGCTCTCGGCCTACGGCATGGGTCTGGCCGATCTCACCGCGATGCGTGAGCGTGCGATTGAATTGCAACTGGTGCCTGCCTCAAGAGTGGCTCTGGATGCGGCTTTTGAGGCCTTGACCTTTGAGACCCGCACCCAGATTGCCTCACAGGGCATCGCTCAAGAGAAAATCATCATCAAACGGCGCATCCACGTGCGCTACGACGGTACCGACTCTGCGCTGGTGGTAGACGATGGCACGCTGGACGAAATCAAGACGCGCTTCGAAGCCGCGTACCGGATGCGCTATTCGTTTTTGATGGAACACAAGGCGCTGGTGGTGGAGGCGGTTTCAGTCGAAGCGATTGGAAAATCGGACGAGTCTGATCAAGCCGGCGCGGCTGGTGTGGCGGCGTTTCCGTGGCGTGCCCGCTCTGGCGCGCTCACCGCCATCGAGACTGTGCGCATGTTCTCCGGCGGCACGCATCACGCGACGCCGGTGTATCTGCGTGATCAAATGCAATCCGGCGACAAAGTCGCGGGCCCGGCCATCGTCGCCGAGCAAAACGCGACGACCGTCGTCGAGCCGGGCTGGCAGCTTGAAGTGACCGCGCTCAATCACCTCTTGCTCACGCGCGCTGTGCCGCGACCCAAGCAGCACGCGATTGGCACCACCGCCGATCCGGTGATGCTGGAGATTTTCAACAATCTGTTTATGGCCATCGCCGAGCAGATGGGCTTGACGCTCGCCAACACTGCCTACTCGGTGAACATCAAGGAGCGGCTCGATTTTTCGTGTGCCGTGTTCAACCAGCATGGCGATTTGATCGCCAACGCGCCACACATGCCGGTGCATTTGGGTTCGATGGGCGAGAGCATCAAAACGGTGATCCTCCAGAACACGGCCGCGAAGGGACGCGCAATCAAACCCGGCAACGTCTATGTGCTCAACGCGCCCTACGCCGGCGGCACGCATCTGCCGGACATCACGGTGATTACACCGGTGTTTGACGAAGAGAACAAACAGATCCTGTTCTACGTCGGCTCGCGCGGCCATCACGCTGACATCGGCGGCATTTCCCCTGGCTCGATGCCACCCAATTCAAAAGTGGTGGAAGAAGAGGGCGTGCTGATCGACAACTTCCTCCTCGTCGAACAAGGCCGCCTGCGCGACGCCGAGACGCGCGCGCTGCTGGCATCCGGAAAATACCCGTCGCGCAACGTCGACCAAAACATGGCCGACTTGCGCGCGATGATCGCCGCCAACGAAAAAGGCGTGCAGGAACTCGGCCGCATGGTCATCGAGTTCGGCCTCGCCACCGTACACGCCTATATGCAACACGTGCAGGACAATGCCGAAGAATCGGTGCGCCGCGTGCTCGACGTGTTGAAGGACGGCGCGTTTGCCTACGAGATGGATCACGGTGCGGTGATCAAAGTCAACATCACCATCGACAAACCGAATCGCAGCGCCACCATCGACTTCACCGGCACCAGCATGCAAGTGCCGAACAATTTCAACGCCCCCTCGGCGGTGTGTTACGCAGCGGTGCTCTACGTGTTCCGCTCGCTGGTGGACGACGACATTCCGCTCAACGCCGGCTGCTTAAAGCCGCTCAAGGTCATCATCCCGGAAGGCTCGATGCTCAACCCGCGTTACCCGGCTGCGGTGGTGGCCGGGAACGTTGAGACCAGCCAGTGTTTGACCGACACGCTCTATGGCGCGCTCGGCGTGATGGGCGCGTCTCAAGGCACGATGAACAACTTCACCTTTGGCAACGACAAGTATCAGTATTACGAAACGATCTCGTCGGGCAGTGGCGCAGGTGATGGTTTTGATGGTTGTACGCCTGTGCAGACGCATATGACCAACAGCCGCATGACCGATCCCGAGGTTTTGGAGTTTCGCTATCCGGTGCGCGTCGAGGAGCATTCGATCCGCTATGGCTCCGGCGGCAAAGGCCGGTGGAGCGGCGGGCCGGGCGCGTTGCGGCGCATCCGGTTTCTTGAAACGATGACGGGGAGTGTGTTGTCCGGGCATCGTCGTGTACCGCCGTATGGCATGCAGGGCGGCGGCGATGGCGAGGTTGGGCAGAACTGGGTTGAGCGCGCGGATGGTTCTGTGACCAAGCTTGGGGGCAGCGACGAAACCCTGTGCCAACCGGGGGATGTGTTCGTGATTCAAACGCCGACAGCAGGTGGGTTTGGCGCTTCAAGCGATTGACCGTTGGAAGTGAATGGCAGTCGGAAGTGATGTCACT
>JAYVSR010000242.1:0-10936 GCA_043775155.1 Burkholderiales bacterium
GATTCGTTCAAACCCGCAGGAAGCGCCGCTCGCGCGGCGTTTGTTGATTGAAATGACCGGGCGCTTGCCGGCCTCTATGGTGCCGATGAATTCTGATGACTTCAAGCCGGTGATTTCAAACTAAGTGTCACTGCGACAAACGTGAAAACCGTTGGTGGGAGCGATTTTCAGGCCGATACCCTCACACCATCGCCGCTTGCGCCGACCGCGCCCGCGCAATTGATTCACGATCAACAGGATCGCTAGGTGTCGGTCGATTGCGCGCCTGAGTATGCGGCGGGCTGGTGCGAAGCTCGTGACCACCACCGGCCTCGGCCACGGGCGCATCTTGCGTGATGCCGGGGTGATCCGGTTTATCGGCGTGGGCCGAAGTTAGAAAAAACGCTGCGAATCGGTGGGAGCCAATGCGGTAGAGTGAAGGCAAAGGAGCCTTCCATGACTTTCCGCAATGCGATGCCGCTGATACGCACTCTGATTTTGCTCTGGTTGACGGCGTTTGGCGCGACCGCTGTTGCGCTGCCGCCGATGAACCGCGACGACATTCCCGCGCCGCTGAAACCCTGGGTGCCGTGGGCACTGCACGGTAGTGCTGAATCAACCTGCCCCTTGCAAACGGGGCAAACGGGGCAAACCGGCAGCGGTGAAACGCGCCGCTGCATCTGGCCCGGCCAGTTGGAGTTGCGCTTGGCTCAAGGCGGCGGCAGTTTTGCGCAGACGGTGCGCGTATACGCCGCGATGGGAGCGGTCGCAGGCGACCCGGTATGGACGCCCCTGCCGGGCAGCACACAGCGCTGGCCGCAAGATGTGCAGGCTGGCGGCAAAGCGCAAGCGGTGATCGCGCAGGGCCAGACGCCCGGCATCTTTTTGCCCGCCGGCGAACATCGGCTTACCGGGCGCTTTGTCTGGCAGGCGCTGCCGGAAAATCTTGCCGTGCCCGCCATGACCGGCCTGATCGCGCTGAGCATCAACGGCCAGGCGGTCGCCGAGCCGCGTTGGGATGAATCCGGCTTGCTGACGCGCACTCAAGGCGCGCGTGAATCACGCGAAGCGGAGAAAGCCGATCTGCGCATCAGCCGCCTGATCACTGACGATATTCCTCTCACCATCACCACGCGCATCGAGTTATTCGCTGCGGGTAAAAATCGTGAGATCACGCTGTCCGGCATCTTGCCGCCCGACGCGGTGCCGCTGACGCTCGCCAGCAGCTTGCCGGCGCGCCTCGACGCGAATCAAAAATTGCTGGTGCAAATCCGTCCCGGCCAATGGGAGATCACGCTGACGGCGCGCCTGCCCGCGCCCGTTGCTGCGCTGGCCGCACCGAAGATCGATGGCGTGACCGAAGAGGTCTGGGCCTTCGCCGCGCGCCCGGCACTGCGCCAGGTCACGATCTCCGGGCCGGCGCAAATCGATCCGCAGCAAACCACACTGCCGGCCGATTGGCGCAAGTTTCCGGTGTATCGCCTCAAACCGGGCGAGCGTTTGTCGTTCGCCGAGACCCGCCGTGGCGATGTCAATCCGAATCCGGATCAACTGACTCTTAGCCGCCAACTCTGGCTCGACTTCGATGGTGCGGGGTATACCGTCAAAGACGATATCGCCGGGAGCTTGACGCAATCGTGGCGCTTGTCGATGCAAGCGCCCTTGCTGCTCGGGCGCGCTGCGTCGGGCGGGCGCGATCAATTGCTCACTGAAGACGCCGGCAAAACTGCGGGCATCGAGGTGCGCATGGGCCAGGCGCAGATCTCTGCGGATGCGCGTCTGCCCAGCAGCGCGCGCGAGCTGCCCGCCGTCGGCTGGAACTTCGATGCACAGCAAGTGCAAGCCAGGCTGCACCTGCCGCCGGGCTGGCGTCTGCTCGCAGCGCCCGGGGTGGATAAAGCGGAAGGCGCGTGGGTCTCGCGCTGGAGCTTGCTCGATTTCTTTCTCGTCCTCGTCGCAGCGGTGGCGGCGCTGCGCATGTGGGGCTGGCGCTGGGGCGCTGTCACGCTGTTGCTGTTGGTGTTGACCTGGCACGAACCCGGCGCGCCGCGTTGGGCCTGGATCAATCTGCTCGCTGCCGCCGCACTGGCGCGCGCGCTCGCCGCCACGCGCGCCGGGGTGTGGCTCACGCGCTATCGCAACATCGCCTGGCTCGCGGTACTGGTGATCGCGCTGCCGTTCGCGGTGGTGCAAATGCGTGCGACCTTGTATCCGTCGCTGGAAATGCCGGGGCGGCAAACCCAACCGTTGTTAGCGCCGAACGAAAATGCCGCTGCGGTTCTCCTGCGCGACGCAGTTTCCGGCATCCGCTCCAACGGGGTTGAAGCAGATTCGGTCGAAGCGCGAAACCAAGCAGCTCAGGCGATGGCGAAGGAGGAAAGACCAGCACCCGCCGCCGCACCAGCACCAGCACCCGCACCTGCCGAAGCAACGACCGCAGAGGACCCGCGTGTCAGGCGCGCCTTGAGTTCATCCAAACAAAGTGCGCGCGGCTACGAGATGTTTTCATCCGGCTCCGGTGAGGCGAGAGAGAAAGCCAAAATCAGCGTCGACGAAATCGACCCGAAAGCGGTGGTGCAAACCGGCCCCGGCTTGCCGCGCTGGCAGTGGCGCAGCCATCAATTGGCCTGGAGCGGCCCGGTGGAAAAATCACAAACCTTCACGCTGTGGCTGCTCGCGCCGTGGGCCAAAGCGCTGATCGTGCTGTTGCATCTATTGCTTGCAGCGGCGCTGCTGGTGCGTGCATTTGACCTCGCGCATCTCGCGCGGCCCGGTGTGTTGCGCCGCTCGGCCGGCGCGGCAAACGCGCTGCTGCTATTGGGCTTGTTGTCCCCGCCCGGCGATTCGCTTGCGGCAGCGCCTGCACCCAAAGTCGCAGAGGAGAATAGTGCCAAAACCGTTGGTGGAAGCCCGTTTCCGGGCGATGCCCTGTTGCAGGAACTGCGTGAACGCCTGACCGCGCCGCCGCCCGCGTGTCGCCCTGAGTGCGCCACCATCACGCGTCTACGCGTCGAGAACAGCGGAGACGAGTTGCGCTTGCGGCTGGAAATTCACGCCGCTGAAGCCAGCGCAGTGCCATTGCCTGGCGGCCCGAAGCAATGGACGCCGGCCCAGGCGTTGCTCGACGCCAAGCCCGCGCCGGTGCTGCGTGGTGAAAACGAAATGCTGCTCATCGCCGTCCCCGCTGGGGTGCATCAGATCACGCTGAGCGGGCGGTTGCCGCAGCGCGACGCGGTGCAGCTCGCACTGCCGCTCAAACCGCGCCACGTCGAAGCAGCCCTGAGTGGCTGGCGGCTCGATGGCGCTGATGCGAATGGCGTCGCCGAAGACACACTGCAATTGACGCGCATGGCAACCGCTGCTGCGGGCCGTGGCGTGGGCGGGGGAGTGGCGACAGGTGCGGCGACAGGCGCGGCGAATGGCGCGGGCACCAGTAGCACAGGCACAGCGGCCGGTGCCAGCGAGGGCAACATCACTCCCTTCACCCGCATCGAGCGCATTTTCAGTCTGGGGCTGGAGTGGCGCGTCACCACCCGCGTCATCCGCGTCAACGCGCCGGGCCAGCCGGTGGTGGTCGAGTATCCGCTGCTGCTGGGTGAGAGTGTGATCAGCGCCGATGTCAAAGCCGAAGGCGGCAAGGCGCGCATCAATCTCGCACCACAAGCGAACGAAGCGAGTTTCGACAGCACGCTGAAAATCGCGCCATCGTTGAAGCTGACGGCGGCCAAGCAAAGCAACTGGGTCGAGACCTGGGCGCTCGATGCCGGCACGCAATGGCAAGTCACGCTGGCCGGCATTCCGATGACCCATCGTCAAAGCAACGGTCGCCATTTGCCGCGCTGGCAGCCGTGGCCGGGTGAGGAGGTGACGATTTCGGTCGTCAAGCCGGCAGCGGTGGCTGGTGCATGGCTCACTCTCGATCAAGCCGTGCTCGAAGTCAAACCCGGTAGCCGCGTCACCGAAATGGACTTGCGACTCAGTCTGCGCGCCAGCCGTGGCGGCGAGCATGTGATCGGCTTTCCTGCCGGAGTGACTTTGCAGAGCGCATCGACCAACAATCAGTCGGAGCCGCTCAAACTCGATGGCGGCAAATTGAAACTCGCCATCACACCCGGTGCGCAGTTGGTTGCCCTCACGCTGCGTCTGCCCGAAGGGCTCGGCCTGTCGTACCGCACGCCAGCGATTGATCTCAACCTGCCAGGGCTGAACCAGCATGTGCAACTGCACGTGCCGGCCGAGCGCTGGGTGCTCGGCTTTAGCGGCCCGCGCCTGGGGCCGGCGATTTTGCTGTGGGGCGTGGTGCTGGTGTTGGCGGTGGCCGGCTTCGGCCTCGGCCGCGTACCTGCAACGCCGCTCAAATCGTGGCAATGGATCTTGCTCCTCCTCGGCTTGACGCAGACCGATGTGTTCGCCGGCGTGGTGATCGTCGGCTGGCTGTTTGCGCTCGCCGCGCGCGAGCGTGCCGGGCAGCGGCTTGACGGCAGCAGATGGTTCAACGCGATGCAGGCCGCGCTCATGCTGCTCACCCTGCTCGCGCTGGTGTCGCTGCTGTCTGCCGTCAAGACCACCTTGCTGGGCGCGCCTGAGATGCAAATCGAAGGCAACGGTTCACACGCATCGCTGCTGCGCTGGTTTCAGGATCGCGGCGATTTTCCCAGCGTGACCTTGATCTCGCTGCCGCTCTGGGTCTGGCGCGGCATCATGCTCGCCTGGGCCTTTTGGCTGGCGTGGAGCTTGATCGGCTGGCTGCGCTGGGGTTGGGGCGCGCTTAACGCGGGCGGGCTGTGGAGGAAGGCGCCGCCGAAGTCAGTGCCGCCGGTGCAGCCGGAACAGGCGAGCGAACCCGCAAACGAAGAACCGAAAAATGACGCAGTGGCAAAGAGCCATCAAACTTAAATCGAGCTAATTATTGGCAAGATCATGCTAATATTTGGTCATGTCAATCGCCAGCGCGCTGTTCTCCGACAGCCAGTCGCGTATTTTCCGCTGGCTGTTTGGCCATCCTGAGCGCGACTTTCATTTGAGCGAGTTGCGCCGCTTGACCGGCCTGGGCAGCGCGTCGTTGCAGCGCGAATTGAACCGGCTGGCGGATGCGGGGCTGGTGTTGTCCGCGCGAACCGGCAATCTGCGCCTGTTTCGCGCCAACGCCAGCAGCCCGGTTTACGGTGAGCTTGCCAATCTGACGCGTAAAACGCTGGGCGCGGAGCCGGTGCTGCGTGAGGCGCTTGGTGCGCTGGGCGCGAACTTGCAGGCAGCGTCGATTTACGGATCGGTGGCGAAGAAAACCGATACGGCGGGCAGCGACATCGATGTCATGCTCGTGGGTAAAAACCTGACACTGGCAAAAGTGCTGAAGCTGCTGGAGCCCGCTGAAGCATCGCTGGGCCGGAAGGTCAACCCAACTCTTTACACGCCGTCTGAATTCGCGCGCCGCCGCGCCGAACCTGATTCGTTCGTCAATCGCGTGTTGGCGCAGCCTGTCATCGAAGTCGTCGAGAATTCAGGTTGAGTCTGCCTGCACTCGACAATCTGGTGCGGATCAGCCAACTCAAAGTCGAGCCGCGCAACGACGCGTACTCGACGCAGTACGTCAAAAACGCAATCTCGCCGAATACGAGGGGTTTCTGGAAGTTGAGGTATCGGCGATTGCCGAACTTCGCGATGTGGTTGCGGGATTGATCGGGGATGTTGCGATGCTGGTTGGCTGAGATGCAAGCTGCAATGTGCCATTCATGTGCCGCTGCAAATCTTGAATATCATCGGCGTGGGAATCGTCAACAGGCTGTTTTCGCTCGCCGTCCGTACGGGACTATCCACGCAACAGCACTTGAAAACCCGCCTGCTCGAAGTCGCTATCGCTAGTCAGGACCTCCGTCACTTCCTGTTCCCGCGCGATTTCCATATTGGTGCAATCGGTCAAGCTCCACACCTTGTCCATCCGGCTGGCGTAGAGCGACTCACCCTTGCGCATGTGTTCGGCGGTCACATGCACAACCGTCCACTGCACCGAATCGCGAATGCTGCGCACCAGCCGGAGTGCGACCGCGCGCATCGCACCACGCGCGGCGGCACCGTCAAGCAGTTCATACAGCACTGCTGATGAAGTCAACAACGGACGGTTTTGCCCGGCCAGCAAAGCGAACTGCGTGTTGCACCGCGCATGCCACGCGTCATCGCGGCTGATCAGCGCTATCAAAGCAGCGGTATCGACAAAAACCGGAGCGGTCAAGAGGCTGACGCGCGCTTCGGCGCGCCGTGCAGGTAGTGGTCATGATTAACGGAAAAATCAGCCGGCAATCCGCCAACGGCCAAGGCAGGGCTCTGTTGCAAAAAACTGTCCCAGGAGTCAGGCGCAGGTGCAGGCGTGACGGTGATGTTTGCGGCGTCACGTGTGAACTCCACCACTGCCGCGGAAAGAGTGCGGCGCAAACGGGCCTTGTCGCTTGCGGCCAAGCGCGTTACCGTGGCGGCCACGGCCTCGGGTACTTCTGTTTCGATGAGCAGGGTCTCCATCAAGGCCTCCGTGCGAACTGAAAGTGTGAAAACTCAAGGAAAGTTTACACCGCAGCCCCAGAGCGTTTGAATGAAAGCTGCGTGCTTTCGGGCGGCACACAAAGTTCGATAGTTCCCGCTAAATCTTGAAACTCTCCAACGTCTCCGGCGCAAACAATTCTTCCGGTTTCACCAACCGTTTCGACAACCCTTGCTCGTGGTGATAGCGCAAAAAGGTTTGCAGGGTTTCGACGTTTTTCTCCAACCCGTAGGGCCAGAAGTCTTCGCCCATTTCGCTCACCGTGTCGTCGACATGCGCGTTGAGCCAAGGCAACATGCCTTTGAGCGCAGCGGTTTCGCGCAGGGCCAGATAGGTGCGGCGCTGCGATTCGACGAAAGCCTTCATGAGCGAGGCGGCGATCCAGCGATTCGCTTCGTACACCTCGCGGCGCAGGGCGACGATGTGCATGATCGGAAATCGCCGGGTCTCGCGCCAGTAAGCGCGCTCGACCTCGTAGTAGTTCGGAAACAGGCGTACCACCTTGCCGTCGCCTTTCAAAAAACTCGAGGGCATGCGCGCGGTGTAGAGCGCATCGATCTCGCCTGCGTGCAGCATCTGCGTCAGCGTTTTGCCCGGGCCAATCGGCACAAGTTTGATGTTGGGCGGCAGATCGAGCTTGAGTTTTTCATCGCGGTTCGGCTCTTCCTCACCGCCGCTCATGTAAGTCACGCTATCGACCGGCACGCCGTAGTGGTCGGACAGAATGCCGCGAATCCACACCGGCGCGGTCATCTGATATTCGGGTACACCGATGCGCTTGCCGATCAAATCCTTCGGCGTGTTGATCCCCGCTGCGGCGTTGATGTAAATGCACGAGTGCCGAAAGAAGCGCGAGGGAAACACCGGCAGCGCGACGAACGGCCGCTCCGGTTTTTGCAGCGACACGGTGTAAGACGACAGCGACATCTCCGAGAGGTCGAACTCACGATGGCGCAGCATGCGGAAGAAGGTTTCTTCCACCGGCATGTTGAGATAGTTGAGGTCGATGCCGTCGGGTTGTACCGAGCCATCCATCAGGGCGCGCGTGCGGTCGTAGTCCCAGCAGCCGAAGGTGAGATTGAGTTTTGACATGGTTGAACCCGGTGCTAACTTGCAGGTGGAGTGATTAAATCTATTTTCGGAAAGTAGGTACGCGCCCGTTTTGCATCGCGGGTGAGCAGCCGGTAGCCACTGACTGCGGCATGCGCGCCAATAAAAAAATCCGGCAGAGTCGCGGTGCGTGCGCCACCGGCTTCCCGATAGACGTGATGCGCACGCGCCGCCGCAAAAGCGGCGGCGGCGGGGATCGCTTCAATGCCGATCTGTGTCGCGCGCAAAAATGCGTCAAGCTTAGCGGCGCTGGCAAACGAGTGGGAGATTTCGGCGTAGACGATGACGTTGATCAGCAGGGTATCGTCGCTTGCGGCGCGCACCAGCGCGGCTTCACTCCATTCGACCCACTCGGCATGCGCCTGAACTATATCGAGCAGAACGCTGCTGTCAATCAGGATCATCGCAACGCGTCGTCGCCGCGAGTGGCGCGCAGAATTTCTTCGGTCGACCGGCCTGCTATGCCTTTGCCAATCCAGCGTGCAAACCGGTTCACTGGCTTTGGCTTTGCGGCGGAAATTGCAACACGCCCGTCGGGCAGCGGTTCGTAGTTGATGGCATCGCCCGGCAAAATGCCCAAATGCTGGCGCATCGCTTTCGGGAGAGTCACCTGGCTTTTAACTGTCAAGGCGTAGCTCATGATTTAACTGGAAAAAAGTAATACCAAATAATAGCATTACTTTTGCACCAATTACCTACTCCGCCTTCAACCCCGCCGTGCGCACCGCCCTCGCATCGCGCTCCGCCTCGCGCTCAAGCACGCGCGTGTAGTCAGCAGGGCTACCGCCGATGCCTTCAATGCCGGCGGTGGTAAAGGTTTGCACCACATCGGCTTCCTTGACCAGCTTGGCGACTTCATCGCTGATGCGCGCGACGATGGCGTTCGGTGTTTTTGACGGCGCGAAGATGCCGATGTTCGGCGCGAAGTCGAAGCCGGGGATCACCTCTCCCAACGCCGACACATTGGGTGCAAAGTGCGAGCGCTTGGCCGTGTTGACGACCAGCAGCTTGACCTGATTCGACTTCATGAAGCCGAGCAATGAGGGGAAAGCGGAGAACACCATCGCGACTTGATTGCCGACCACGGCGGGTACCGATTGCCCCGTGCCTTTGTAGGGAATGTGCCTGATATCGAGTCCCAGAGCGGCTCTCATGGCTTCGGTGCAGAGATGATGGGTGCTGCCGATGCCGGATGAGCCGTAGGCAAATTCGCCGGGTTTGGACTTGATTAGAGCGACCAACTCGGCAAAATTGTTCGCCGGTACCGAAGGATGCACCGCGAGAAACAGTGGTGCGGTGGCGATCAACGAGACCGGGAGAAAATCTTTCTTCGGGTCATAGCCGAGGTTCTTGTAGATGATCGGGTTGACCGTCATCATCGAGTCGTCGGTCAACAGCAGGGTGTGTCCATCGGGCGCGGCGGTGGTGACGGCTTGCGCGGCGACGACGCCGTTGGCACCGGGGCGGTTCTCCACCACGACTGATTGGCCGATACGCTCGGTGAGCTTCTTTGCCACGATGCGCGCCACCGTGTCAGGCAATCCGCCGGGCGAGTAGGGGACGATGAACTTAATTTGTTGCGACGGATATGCGGGCGCCGGCGTTTGCGCCCAGGCGCGCGTGAGCGGCAAGGCGGCGCAGGTAGTGCCAGCGGCCGCGGCTAATAGATGGCGTCGTTTCATTGAAGTCTCCTTGATTGTTACGCTGCGGTGACCGCCGCAGCAATGTCCCCAGCGCTTTTGATGTTACGCCAGTCCACCGTCTTGGGCATCACCGCCTGAAACGAGCAGACCTCGGTCTTCACTCGCGCGGCACCGGTGCCAATCGCTGGTTTTCCTTCCGCAAACGCACGCACCGCAGCGACCATTTGCTTGCGGAATTCAACGACGGCGAGGTCACTTGCACCGAGGCGCTCTTCAGAGCGATTGGCAATCGGCCCCGCCCCCATCGTTAACCACATCGCGATGTCCTGATTCGGGAAACCCTTGATGCCAGTGAAATTGCCCGCCTTCATCGCCTGGCGGTCTTGCCAGAAGCGATTGTCGATATTGCGCAAAGGGCGGTACTCACTGTCGAGATCAATGCCCACTTGCTGTCCCAAAAACTTGCGCCACTCTTCGGTGCCTGGCGTGCTGGCCGCGTCGCCCCAGGCGATGAAGTAGAAGGCCGTATGGGTGTCGTCAATCGGCACGTTGATGTTGGCGACGTTGTAGAGATTGTTCGGCGGCACCAGCACCGCGAAGGGCGCGACGAACACGGTCGAGCGCACGTACTCATGTGTCGCTGCGTTCATGATCGGGCGGCGCAACGCGGCGTAGCGAAAACCGTAATCGGTGTGCTGCACCTGCAGGCGCGGCGATTTGTCGGTGGAAGGGCGCAGCCACTGCTTGGCATTTGCCTCGCCGCCCGCCACGCGCGCCGGCACAAAGTCGGATGAATGCAAACTGGAGCTATGCGCCGAGTCAATCGCGCCTTCCAAAATTTGCGCCCAGTTGCACGGGATGATCACCTTGGCAATGCTCACGACCGTGTCGGCTTTCGGCGCGTAGGGCGGGGGGATGAACTCAGGCACGCCGTCCAAAAAACCTTTGGCGTTATCGACTGCCGCGCGCGGCCCAAGGTAGCTCCAGACCCAGCCGCCCCATTCACGGACCGGGTAGGCGCGGTGTTTCACTTTGTCCTTCAACGCCGACGCACCCGGCTCGGACGCCATCTCGACGACGTTGCCTTCGACATCCATCTTCCAACCGTGATACAGGCAGCGCAGGCCGCACTCTTCGTTGCGTCCCAGCACCAGCGACACACGGCGGTGCGGGCAGTATTCATCCATCACGCCCACTGTGCCGTTGGTGTCGCGGAACACGACGAGGTCTTCGCCGAGGATGCGCGCTTTGACCGGCGTGCCGTCCGGCTCCGGCACTTCGTCAGTCAGCGCAACGGGAACCCAGTGGCGGCGCATCAGCTGGCCCATCGGCGCAGCGCCCTCGACGCGGCAGAGCAAATCGTTTTCTTCGTGGGTCAGCATGATGGTCTCCGGCAGCGGATGAAAAGTTTCTTTGCAATCGTCCTGCTTGCAATTACTTAGGTCTCTAAGTAATATGGGAGTTTATTGAAGCCGCCGCAACCTGTCAATGTCCAGCCTGGATGATCCGCAAACGTTTTTCTCCCTCACCGTTACCGAACGGCGCGAGGTGGCGAAGGACATTATTGAATTCACGCTGAGCGATGCCAGCGGCGCGGTGCTGCCCGCCTTCACCCCCGGCGCGCACCTGCGCGTCATCACGCCGCTCGGCGTTGAGCGCAAATATTCGCTGG
>JAYVSR010000243.1:0-4687 GCA_043775155.1 Burkholderiales bacterium
CTGGCCCGGAGTGAGCTGCGCGACCGCGCTCCCCGCTGAGAGAAGCGCAATCAGCGCGAACGATGCAATGGGAGAAAATTTCATGCTGTCCCTTTCGAGGATGGTTTGGTGAATACGAGATCCCATACGCCGTGCCCGAGCTTGATGCCGCGGGTTTCAAACTTGGTAATGGGGCGGTAGGGCGGGCGCGGGACGAACCCGGCGGGTATTGAAATGTTGCTTGCTGAATCGTTGTCTGGATGTGCCGTTGCGGCGCTGTTGTTCAGAAAAGGCTCGGACGATAACACTTCGAGCATGTGCTGGGCGTAGAGTTCCCAGTCGGTGGCGCAGTGCAAATAGCCGCCGGGCGCGAGGCGCGTGGCGAGCAGTTTGACGAAAGGCGGCTGCACGATGCGGCGCTTGTGATGGCGCGCTTTCGGCCACGGGTCGGCGAAAAAGAGATGAATGCCGGCGAGAGTGTTTTCACCGATCATCTGCTGCACCACTTCAACCGCGTCGTGCTGGATCACGCGCAGATTGGTGAGCTTTTTCGCGTCGATCAATTTAAGCAACGCGCCGACGCCGGGTGTGTGGACTTCCACCGCAATGAAATTCTTCTCCGGCATCGCCGCTGCAATCGCCGCTGTGGTCTCGCCCATGCCGGAGCCGATTTCGAGGATCGTCGGTGCGCTGCGGCCAAACACGGCAGCGAAGTCGAGTGGCGGATGCGGTGCTGTGCCCCTGGCTGCGGGGGCCTCGTTCGGTGTGTCCCCGGCTGTGGTACTCCCTGTCACTACGCCGCCGGCCACCGGCTCTTTGTAGGCAATGCCATAGTGCGGCATCAGTGTCTCGTAGGCCAGCGTCTGCGCGGGCGACATGCGGCCCTGGCGCAGCACAAAGCTGCGGATCGACCGGCTGGTGAGGCGCGCGTCAGGCATGGCGGCGATAAACGTCATCGACCGGAGAAGCCCATGGACAGCCATTCTGCGCCATACATGTGCCCAAGAATGGCTGCTGGAGCGGCTTTGGCGGCGATCAGGGTTTCGCTCCAATCATCCCGCCAGTGGGTGAGGATGGTGCTGCTGAGTAAAGTTTGCGCGGCATGCGCCCGGCCAGAAACGCCTCGCGACCGGCCTGTACCGCCTTGTTCATCGCGCTCGCCATCAGTACCGGGTTTTTCGCCGCCGCAATCGCGGTGTTCATCAGCACGCCGTCGCAACCTAACTCCATCGCAATCGCCGCGTCTGACGCGGTGCCGACACCGGCATCGACGATCACCGGCACCGCGGCTTTCTCGATGATCAGCGACAGATTCCATGGATTCAAAATGCCCATACCCGAACCAATCAGCGAGGCGAGTGGCATCACCGCGACGCAGCCGATCTCCTCCAGCTGTTTCGCCACGATTGGATCATCGCTGCAATAGACCATTACCTGAAACCCTTCTGCGACCAGCGTCTTTGCTGCGATGACGGTCTCAGCCATGTTCGGGTACAAAGTGTGTGCATCACCCAGCACTTCGAGCTTGACCAGGCTGTGGCCGTCGAGCAACTCGCGCGCGAGGCGCAGCGTACGCACCGCGTCGTCGGCGCTGTAGCAGCCAGCCGTGTTGGGCAGATAAGTGAATTGCGACGGCGGCACAAAGTCGAGCAGCGACGGCGCTTTCGGGTCTTGGCCAAGATTGGTGCGGCGAATCGCCACGGTGACGATCTGCGTGCCCGACGCATCGAGCGCCGCGCGCGTCTCGGCGAAATCTTTGTACTTGCCGGTACCGACCAACAGGCGTGAGGTGTAGACCTTGCCTGCGACTTCAAACGGCTTGTCCTTAAACGTCATTTCCATCATCCACCTCCGACTGCAACTACGATTTCAAGTTTGTCGCCCGCCGCCAGCGGTGTGGCGCCGTGCAGGCTCTTGGGGACAATCTCACCATTTCGCTCGACCGCAACGCGCTTGCCGGTCAACTGCATCCCGGCCAGCAGAGCTGCCACGGTCGCATCCATCGCGACGCTACGCGCCTCGCCATTCACGCTGACGTTGATCATGAAAGAGACCTCAAGGTGCAGCGGTGTGTTTGTTAGAATGCACGACTGCATTTTATCGGATGCGCCGCCACCGCCATCCGATTCAAGTCAAGCCAGTCAAAAAACGCGGGTGTAGCTCAATGGCAGAGCAGAAGCTTCCCAAGCTTACGACGAGGGTTCGATCCCCTTCACCCGCTCCAGATTGTTAGCGCATGCGCAGGCACTCAGAGCCGCCGTGCGCCGGGAATGTCAGCCGAGCTGGATCATGCTCTTCGAGAAATCGAGCAGGTCGCCGAGTTTGTTGCGAATCACATCTTCGACCAAACCAAGATCAAGGCTGCGATAGTCGTGAATCGCAATATTGCGAAACCCGGTCATGCGGCCAAGCCGGTCTGCTACGCCGGCATCAATCAATTTCGCGTCAGCCAGCAGGGCGAAATTTTCGCGCGAAGTTTGTGGCAGTCCGAGGCTGCGCAACCGGACTACGCGTTGCGCCATATCAATGGTGGCTTCGCAGGCGCGCTGCAAATTGAGCAGGGCGGCGTCCTGATGGGTAAGGTCGGTGCGAAAGTCTTTCGCCGCTGCATATTCGTCGCGCACCCGCGCGACACAACGCTCGACGATGGCGGCCTTCGCGGCAACCACATCGTCAAGCATGGACAGTCCCGCGCGCAACGATGTCTTGCATCAGCCCGCGCCGCTTGATTTGCAGGTCTTCATAGCTGCGCGCGATGAAAAGTTCAAACGCACCGGCCAGCGGACTCTTTTGACCCAGCAAGTAACGCCCGTCCTTGAGAATCTGCATTTGCAGCACTGTGGGGGCCTTGCGCAAGTCGATCAGATCAACCTGCTTTTTCAACAGCGCTTCGCAGGCCATGCGCGCTTCGAACATTTGTGGCGCGTCGAAGGGTGCCGCGCCAAAGACGGCGATGTCCACATCGCTGTCCGCACGTGCGTGGCCAGTGGCGGTGCTGCCGAAGAGAATGACTGCGTCCAACTTAGGAAGCAATCTGCGCAAGGATTCCACCAATGTGCTCCCCGCGATTTGTTCAAACTGGATCATGGCGTCAGAATACCGCAAGATGCCGCACGAACCAGCAGTCGCACGAACCAGCATCAACCCAGAAAAGTGGCCCAGCATGCGCGCAAAAAGTGTGGGGTGAAAGATGCCGCGTGTTACAGTTATCGTTATTTGTGCCACATAGGAAATTTTTCAATGAGCGCGCAATTTTTGACTATTCGCCTAACAGTGGACGACTCGATGTTGATGTCCCGTTTGCACTCGAAAACCGGACTGACCAAGTCGGAAATCGTCAAGCGCGCCTTGCGCCGTATGGCGGAGGAGGACGATGCCGCAAGCGGCGGCGGTCTGTATGAATTGGGTGCCGCGCGCTTTGGCCGCTATGGCGATGCGACACGGCAAGCGTCGGATATCAAGAACGTCGTTCGCGCGATAGTGAAAGCCAAACGCAAATGATCGATGTGCTGGCCGACAGCGGCCCGCTCGCTGCGCTCTATAGCCGGCGCGACCATCACCACGCGAGCGCAGTCGAGTTCTTTCGCAGTCATGGGGCCGGTATGCGCTGCCACACCACCTGGGAAGTGATTTCCGAGGTCATGTATTTCCTCAACTTCAGTGCCGACGCGCAAGGCGATTTTCTCGAATGGGTGCATGCTGGTCATCGCCAAGGCTGGTTTCAGGTAGCTGCGCTGGAGACGGATGACTTGCCGGTATTGGCAAAGATGATGCGCAAATACGCCGACCGGCCAATGGACTTAGCCGACGCCTCGCTCGTGCATCTGGCCAATCGCACCGGCATCACCGACATCATCACGATAGACCGGGCGGACTTCGCGGCCTATCGCACTGACAAGCGCCGGACATTCAGGAATTTGTTTACGCCCCAGTAAAAAGAGACAAACGAGACGAGTGGCTGCCTGCCGATTCAGGTTGATGATTGCGCGGTACGCAGCGCTTGTTCGAATGTGGCGTCGTCGTTGAGTTGATTCGCGAGCAGCAGCACCAGTTTGGTGAGGAGCAGCGTCTCGTACCCGGTACCGGCCCGGTCAATCGCTTCGGCCAGCGCATCGTAGAGCCGCTCATTCGCTTCAGTGGATAGACTCATTTCTTGCTCCTTGCGACGGCAATTGCGCCGCTTCTCGCCATCACGCGATCCAGTGCGTCTTGTACTTTTTCGGCGCTGGCGTGTTTCCATCGCGCGCACACATGGCCGTCAGGGCGGATCAGGTAGGCGCTGCCCTCAATTGCGTCACACAGCCGCATCGCGGCGGTATCGGTGATGATTTCGACTTCGATAACTGGCCGAAAAGCGTTGGTGGACGTGCCTTTTAGCCATTTTTCCCTCTCAGGGCCTGCGCCAAATATGAGTAACGTGAAGCCGCAGGCGATCTTGTCGGTGAGGTAGGAGCCGTCGCTCAACTTCACGCACGCGAGCGGTGCGCCGGGGCGTGGGCCGCTGTTCCACTCGCCTGCATCGGGCGTCGTGAGGTCACTTGCGACATAGTCATACGCCGCCGACTGGCGCGGGTTGATCCACGCTTTGGCAAACTCCTCCGTCACCGCCAATTGCAAGGCCGCGTCGCGCAACAGCGTGTAGCCGCGCGACGGCGGCGTCATGAAGCGCGTGCTTTTAGAGGCGTTGGCGAACACGTCGAGGGTGGCG
>JAYVSR010000244.1:0-12989 GCA_043775155.1 Burkholderiales bacterium
TACCGTCGGCGTCAAACGCCTCCAGATTCACCTGAATGTCGTCAAGATCGTAGTAGTAATTGACCATCAAGCCGTGCGACTGTTGCATCCCCTTGTCCGACACGTCGGCGAGCCAGTGCAGGCGCTCCAGGCGCGCGCCATTGCCGAGGTGAAAGCGCGCCACTGCGTCGGCGGGGCGCTCCTTTTGCTTCGCGTCTTTCAGGTAATGCGCGGCCAGACTCATCATTGGCGCGCGCATTTCGCTGCTCAATTTTTCATCGGCGCGCCAATCTGTGGCGAGCGCGTTTTTGAGCGCAGCGGGCAAGTGTTGTTTCGCCAGCCACTTGGCAAACCCGGGGATCGGCGACAGCGTGACGAAGTGCTCCAGCTTGGGAAAATCGCGCTTCAAATCCTCGACCACCCGCTTCAACAAAAAATTGCCGAAGGAAATCCCGCGCAAGCCATTTTGCGTGCTCGAAATCGAATAGAACATCGCTGCGCGCGCCCGACGTGTATCGAACACCGGTGCCGCTTCGTCGAGCAGCGCTTGCACATTGCCGGCGATCTCGCCAGTGAGCGCGACCTCGACAAACACCAGCGGCTCATCGCGCAAGCGCGGATGAAAAAACGCGTAGACGCGCCTGTCGCCATCGAGGCGGTTTTTCATGTCCATCCACGAGCTGATCTCATGCACCGCTTCGTACTGCATCAGCTTTTCGAGAATATGCGCGGGCGACTCCCAACCGATCCGGCGCAGTTCCAAAAATCCAACATCAAACCACTCGCCCAATTGCACCGCCAGCTCGGCTTCGAGCGCTTGCAAGGGTGGATGGGCTTTCACCAACTCGAACAGCTCGGCGCGCAACGCCACCAAAAAACGCACGCCGCCAAACACTGAGCCGATCAGGCGGATCACGCGGGCGCGCGGTGATTCGAGCGCGGCGCGCAGTGCCGATTCGCCGTGCCACTCGCGGTCGTTGCCGAGGCCTTGCTGATAGGTGCCGTAAGCGGTTTTGATCGCCTCGGCATCGGGTTTGAGTTGAGTCGCAAACGCGGTCAGTGCCAGGGCCTTTGCCGCGCTGTCCATACCGCGATACAACTCGATCAGGCCGGTTGCCAGCGTGCGTACCGCAATCGCCCCACCCTGCTCGCGCGCGCAGGCGTCGAGGTCGCGCTTCCATTGGCGCAGGGCGTCGCCGTCGGGTTTGGCTTGCGCCGAGGTGGGCGCGGGCGCGAGCGAGCGCCACAAGCGACTGAGTGTCGCGCCGATTTCAGCGCGCGGCATGGCGCAAAGCGGGCTGTTGAAACCATTCAAGGACAATCAATTTCATCGCAACATCGCTCAAAATAGGTCTTAAAGCGGCTATTTTACCGCCATCTCGCTAGAAATCGAAAGCCTTGTGAAAGGCATCCAAAAACCGCCCCAGATCAGCCGCGGGCAGATGATTGATCCCCGCTGCCCCAGCCCGACCACCGCCGGTGGCGAAGGCGCGGCAGAGGGTGTCCGCACCCTGTAACCTGGCTTGCGGCGCCCGCACGCTGACGATGTAGGCGTCGTCATGCTTGGCGACCAACAGCGCATGCGCGCGCAGCGGCTGCGCCGATGCCAGCTCGTTGGCGAACACCCCCTGCACGCGCCGCGCCCATGGCGCGTCAGGCAGCGCAAACGCGGCGGCGTGCGCACCGTTGGTCAGCACCTTGGCACTGTGCGCGGCGGCGAGATCGCTGGCCATCGCCGCGCGCAACTGGGTGACGAAGGCGTCCGCCGCGATGAAGGCAAACGGATCGGCAAACGCTTCGATGCGCGCGAACAGCGCTGCCGGGGCGACATGCAAATCCACCACTGTTTCGCCATAGGCGTTGTAGTTCATCAGCGCACCGAGTTCGCGCAATTGGTCGATTTGCGCGCCATTCAGCCCGAGGCCACTCGCAGCGCCCAGCGCCACCGCAGCAAGATTGTCGCCAAATGCTGCCGTCACTGCCCAGGCGCGGTAGCGCGCGCCGAGATGGCGGTCTACCAGCAGACTCGAACAAACATCCGGTGCAGTATCGATGAGCGCGGTAAAGTTTTCGTGTTGCGGCAATTCGCCGGCATGATGATGATCAAACCAGGTTACATGCACTCCGGCGGCGAGCAACCGCTCCAGCGCGCCACGGTTCACATCGAGCGAGATGTCGGCCACCAGCACCGCATCGCCCGGTGCCGCCGTCACCCGCTCGAGCAATTTCACGTCGCGCTTGACGCCAGTAACGATGCGCACCGGCCGCGCTTCATCTGCACCCACACCTGCACCCGCACCTGCACCCGCACTTGCACCTACAGCCACACCTGCCCCTGCACCGGCGAGCCGCAGTTGATGCGCCGCGCAAATGCCATCGGCGTCGCCATTGAACACAAACCAGATCGTCATGGCGCAATTATCGCGCCTTCACTGCAAGCTGCGCCCCCTTCACTGCAAGCTGCGCCCCCAAGCACCGCAAGCTGCACCCTATAATCCGGCGGCACTGCGCCATTGCGCCGCAACTTTCTGCGTCCGCACTGCGCCCGGCAAGGAGAATCCCATGTTTGGCCGTTTCATGCCCCAAGAGGGCCGTTTTTTCGATTACTTCAACGAACACGCCGACACGATTGTCGCTGGCAGCCGCGAGCTGGCCGAGTTGATGCAGCAGTTCGACAACCTCGAGCGGCGCGCCTACTCGATTGAAACCATCGAGAAAAAAGCCGACAAGATTACCCACCAGACCGTCGAGCTGCTGCACAAAACCTTCATTACACCGCTCGACCGCGACGCGATCCACACGCTGATCACGACGATGGATGACATTCTCGATTTGATCGAGGATGTGGCGCACTCGATTTATCTCTACGACATCAAAGCGGTGACGCCAGAAGCGCAGAAGCTGGCGCAAATTTGCGTCACCAGCGCCGAAAAAGTGCAGGCGGCGGTCAAGCTGTTGCCAAAGACCGAAAACGCCGCCGAGATTCTGCTGCTGTGCGAAGAAATCGACAGGCTCGAATCAGAAGCCGACCACGTGATGCGCGCGGCGATGGCGAAATTGTTCCGCGAAGAACCCAACGTGCTCAATGTGATCAAGATGAAAGAGATTTACGAGCTGCTCGAAACCGTGACCGACAAGTGCGAGGACGTGGCGAACATTCTCGAAGGCATCCTGGTCGAGAACGCGTGACGCGGCCCGCCATGCCCCAAGCTCACCCCGCAATAATGTCCGGAGCCGCGACATGACGCTGGAAATCCTCTTGTTCCTGATTTTGCTGGCGCTGCTGTTCGACTTCATGAACGGCTTTCATGACGCCGCCAACTCGATTGCCACTGTCGTCTCAACCGGTGTTTTGAAGCCGCAATGGGCGGTGCTGTGGGCGGCGACGTTTAATTTCGTCGCCTATTTTGTGTTTCCCCTGAAGGTCGCTGCCACCGTCGGCAAGGGCATCATTGATCCGTCCATCGTCGATCACTACGTCGTGTTCGGTGCCCTGTGCGGCGCGATTACGTGGAACTTCGTTACCTGGATTTATGGCATTCCATCAAGCTCATCGCACGCGCTGATCGGCGGCCTGGCCGGTGCGGCACTGGCTAAAGTAGGGGCCAGCGCACTGATCGCCGAGGGGCTGATCAAGACGATCATTTTTATCGTGCTCTCGCCGATGTTGGGCTTCATGCTCGGGGCGTTGTTGATGGTGGGTGTGTCGTGGCTATTCGTGCGCGCCTCGCCCAGCAAGGTCGATGGTTTTTTTCGTAAAGCGCAATTGTTTTCCGCCGCCATGTACAGCCTCGGCCACGGCGGCAATGACGCACAAAAAACCGCCGGCATTATCTGGATGCTGTTGATCGCCGTCGGCACCACTCACCCGGAAGGGATTCCTTCGTGGCTTGCAGCGGACAAAAATCATTTGCCCGGCTGGGTCATCACGGTGTGTTACTTCACGATTGCCTTCGGCACCATGTTTGGCGGCTGGCGGATTGTGAAGACCATGGGCCAGAAAATCACCAAGCTCAAACCAGTCGGTGGTTTTTGTGCCGAGACCGGCGGCGCGATCACGCTGTTTCTCGCCACCTCGCTGGGCATTCCGGTCTCGACGACGCACACCATCACCGGTGCCATCGTCGGCGTCGGCAGCTCGAAAAAAGTCTCAGCGGTGCGCTGGGGCGTGGCCGGCAGTATTGTCTGGGCTTGGGTGCTGACGATTCCGTGCTCGGCGTTTATTGCGGCGGTGATGTGGTGGGTGGGGACGAAGGTGCTGTAAACCGGATAGCCCATCGGCCTGAAAGGCTTGGTGGAAGCGCGTTTTCAGAGATCGATCCCGGAAAGTCGCTTGCACCAACGGTTTCAGGCCACCCGCTTCAGCCGCGCGGGATTGCGCGGCAGATATTCGCTCAAGACCGCACGCAATGCCATCTCAGTCACCGGCCTTTGCTCCCCCGCCAAGTGCGCCTTGAGTACCTCGTTGATCATGGCCTGGTAGCCGATGCCGGCCTTTTCAGCGCGGGCGCGAAAAGCATCAAGCACCGCGTTGTCGATAAAAATCGAAATGCGCGTCTTGACGGATGCGGGAATCAAGGCCCCGCGCTTGCCGTTGGAAAAATCGTATTCAACCCGCATAGTCCTTCGCCTCGCCCCGCGCTGCCCAAACCAATCACCAGCGACCGGCATTTTGCCGACAACGCCCAGCCCGACAAACAGCAGCATGGGACAATTATTCATCATCCCCTGTGAGACACACATGTTCAATTTGGAAGGTACCCCGTATTTGCTCGACACCAAAGCATCCGCTCAGGTCAAGGAGCGGCTTGATGCAATCGAGGAACGCGTCTCTCTTCTGCGCCGAAATGGAACGCTAACGGAGCAAACCGTCAAGGACTACTACGGTGAAAAGCGCTTTGAGCAAGTGGCAGAGTCAAACGCGATTGAAGGGAGCACTTTGTCTGCCGGTGAAACAGAACTTGCAGTACTCAAAGGAATTACGATCACTGGTCACGACCCGGCATACGCGAAAGATGCAATGGCACTTGACCGCGCGCTCACCCGCATAACCGAGCTAGCGCGAGACACAAAGCACGCCACCGATATACCCCAACTCCACGAAGTTCACGCCTTGCTTCTAGGAGATCGGCCCGGCGCGGGAATTTTTCGAAAAGAGCGCGTAACGATCAGAGGTGCCAAGCACACCCCGCCCAAAAGCTGGGAGCAAATTATGACCATGATGACCGGCTGGCAGGCATGGTCCGCAGAGAACATAACCCTGCCAGCCCCCATTCGCTCAGCGATTCTTCACGCCTGGTTGACGCA
Source organism: Burkholderiales bacterium (assembly GCA_043775155.1). Classification (GTDB taxonomy): domain Bacteria; phylum Pseudomonadota; class Gammaproteobacteria; order Burkholderiales; family JAEUOS01; genus CANJDH01. The sequence continues at coordinate 5,287 of JAYVSR010000244.1, forward strand.
TGTGCATCCGTTTATCGACGGTAACGGGAGAATTTCCAGGGCCATGGGAAATCTGGAACTAATTCGAGCCGGCTATCCGCCAATAATCATCAAAAAGAAGGAACGCGATCGCTACATCGAAGCATTGGCTGAGTCCGATGAGGGTGGCGACATCAGATCGTTTTTGGAGTTGATCTTTGACCGCATCGAGGGTGGCCTCACTGGACTAGAACTGTCAGCCAAACGAAAGCAGGGCTTCGATCCGGTGGTAGAAAAGATTCGCCAAATGCAGGAAAAGCAGCTCTATATCTGGGAAACCAGTGTGAAGCTCCTCGCTTCAATCATTGGTCATCGTTTGACACAACTTCTTGAACCCGCAGGCGGAACGGGAACCATTCGACTGTATGACTCACCTCTTGACTTGGACGACTACTTGGAAGTCTGCGGCGGAAGAAATGTCTTAAATATCTGGGCTTTCACCGTGCGAATTGAGATCCCCGGCGTCTCTCGCCTTGAGAAGCTCATGTACATCGGCCATCGCAGCCACCTAATCCACAAAGCGATGGGATTGGAAGGCGGCCCATCGTTGTTTTGGTCGTCAAAAAATCCAGCGAACTTCCCAAAATGGCTGGCAGACGGTCAAAGCTCCCCCTACGCCGTGGAATTGACCACACAAGCGGGAAACGGCGACGAGTGGATTGCACGACTGCCTGACGATTCTATCCAGCGAGTTCAAACAACAGAGTTAGCTTCGAGAGTTGCCAATGCACTAGTTGATCAAGTCGGGGATTCATTTCGCAGTACCAAACCGAAAGAAGTTTAGGATGATTGCTTCCTCAACCCGCAACACCGCAGCAGTGATGCAACCCCCAATGCACGCCCTTCTCTGCACCTACTTCCTCGCCAGCCTCGCGCACTTCGTCCACAACGCCGAGTACATCGCGTTCTATCCCAACATGCCGGGCTGGATCGGGCGCGATACGGTTTATCTGGCGTGGCTGGCGATTACCTGCGTTGGCGTGGCGGGGCTCGCAGCGCAGCGCATCGGCTGGCACGCGCTGGGCCTGCTCTTCATCGGCGTCTATGGCGCGTTCGGGCTTGATGGCCTGGCGCACTACACGCTTGCGCTGTGTTCAGAGCACACGCTCGCGACCAATGTGACAATCTGGTCTGAAGTGGCGACCGGTCTGGCGCTACTGCTCACCTCTGCTGTGTTGCTGGCGCGCCGCCATCCGGTTCGTTTTCGTTATCTGCATCACTCTCACCATCATCAATAATCCGGAAACCGTTGGGGGACAAGGGTTTCAGCACAGTTTCTGCACCGTTTCCGCACAGCTTCCACACTCAGGCATCATCTGATTTTTAACCGGAGGAATTCATGACTCAACGCATCAAGGGCGTGCTCTCGCCTGTTGTCACCCCGTTCAAACGCGACTATTCGCCCGACGCGGCGCGCTTTGTACGCCATTGCAAATGGCTGCTGGCGCACGGCTGCTCGGGTCTCGCGGTGTTCGGCACCAACAGCGAAGCCAATTCGCTATCGGTTGAAGAGCGCATGGCGCTGCTCGACGCACTGGTGGCGGGCGGCGTGCCGGCTGCGCAGTTGATGCCCGGCACCGGCTGCTCCGCATTGTCCGACTCGATCAAGCTCACCGCGCACGCGGTGAAACTCGGCTGCGCCGGCGTGCTGATGCTGCCGCCGTTCTATTACAAGGGCGTGCCGGACGAAGGCTTGTATCGCAATTTTTCTGAAGTCGTCCAGCGCGTCGGCGATGCGCGTTTGCAGATGTACCTGTATCACATCCCGCCGGTATCGCAAGTGCCGATCACACTGGGCTTGATCGAGCGGCTGCTCAAGGCCTACCCGCAGCAAATGGCCGGCATCAAGGATTCTTCCGGCGACTGGAACAACACCAAAGCCGTGCTCGATGCTTTTGCGAAGTCCGGCTTTGATGTATTCGCCGGCAGCGAGACCTTCCTCCTCGACAACATGCGTCACGGCGGCATGGGCTGCATCACGGCGACTGGCAATGTCAACCCCGGCGCGATTGATCATGCGTATCGCAACTGGCAGACGCCTGAAGCCGATGCGCTGCAAGCGGGCATCACGGCAACGCGCATGATCGTGCAGCAAGTGCCGATGATCCCTGCGTTGAAGGCCATCGTTGCGCATTATTCGGACGATGCCGATTGGGCTACCGTGCGTCCGCCTTTGGTTGAGCTAACTACGGTGCAGCGCGACACGGTGATCAGCGGGCTGGCCAAGGCCGGGTTTGCGATGCCGGGAATCAAGGGCTAAGCGCACGCAAGACACACCCAAGACACACGCAACCAGCGGCACACGAGCAGCGGCGACAGACATCAACGGAGAATCGGCATGGCGGATATTTTTCGCATCGGCAACTGCGCAGGCTTCTCCGGCGACCGGGTGGACGCGGCGCTGCCCGTGGTCAATACCTTGATCGAACTGGGCGGCCCCTGCGCGATTTTTTTTGAGACCCTGGGCGAGCGCACCGTCGCTCTGGCGCAACTGGAAAAGCGCCGCGACGCGGCGCGCGGCTACGAGCCAATGCTCGAACGGCTGCTCGAACCGATCCTCGCGCTGTGCGTCGCGCACAACATCCCGATCATCGGCAATTTCGGCGCGGCCAACCCGCCGGGCGCGGCGAAGGTGATCGCGCAACTCGCGCGCCGCCTCGGCCTGCCTGACTTAAAAATCGGCGTGGTGCATGGCGATGATGTGCGCGAACGCCTCGACCTCACCCGCCACGAAATCTACGAAGCCGACACCGGCCTCGACATGGGCGGCGGCGATGTTGTGTCCGCCAATGCCTATCTCTCGGCGCGCCCGATCGTGGCAGCGCTCAAGGCCGGCGCGCAAGTGGTGGTGACCGGCCGCACCGGCGACCCTTCGCTGGCGCTGGCGCCCTTGATGCATCACTTTGGCTGGGCTGAAGACGACTGGGCCAAACTCGCTATCGGCGCCACCGCCGGGCATCTGCTCGAATGCGGCGCGCAAATCACCGGCGGCTACTACTACGACCCCGGCTTCAAGGACATTCCCGATCCGGCCAACATCGGCTTCCCTATAGCCGAAGTCCATGCCGAAGTGCATGCAGAAGTGCATGCCGAGATGCATACCGGCGCGCAAACTGAGTGCCGCCTGTTCATCACCAAAGCGGCGCGCACCGGCGGGCTGGTCAATGAGCAGGTGGTCAAAGAACAATTGCTTTACGAAATCCACGATCCGGCGCACTACATCACGCCCGATGTCACGCTCGATTTTTCGCGCGTGACGGTGAAGCAGGCGGGCGAGAATCGTGTTGAGGTCAGCGGGTTTCGGGGCAACGCCGCTCCACAAAAAATCAAGGCCACGGTCTGCTTCGACGGCGGCTGGCTGGGTGAAGGCGAAATTTCCTACGCCGGGCCGAACTGTTTGGCGCGCGCCCGAGCGGCGGCCGATGTGTTGTTGCAGCGCTTGAAGATTCGCCGCCTCGATGTCGAAGCACGCATTGACCTCATTGGCGTCGCAAGCGTGCATGCGGGCGACGACGGCAATCTCTGGCGTGACCGCGTAGCGAGCGCTCAAAACGAGCCGCAAGACATCCGCGTCCGCATTGCGGTCTCCGCGCGCACGCAAGACGACGCCGATCAAGCGGCACGCGAAGCGCTCGCGCTCTACTGCTGCGGCCCGGCTGGCGGCGGCGGTGTGCGCTGGCGCGTCACGCCGCGCATCCGCACGCAGTCGTATTTGATGCTGCCCGAGGAACTGGCACCGGGGTTTCAACTACACATCGCAGCGGAATTGAGCGCATGAATCACACCTCGTCTGAGAGCGAAACCATCGTCGCGGTGCCATTGCATCGCGTCGCCCACGCCCGCGCCGGCGACAAGGGCAACCGCCTCAACGTCAGCGTCATGCCTTATGACGCCGAGGCCTATGCCACGCTCGCCGAGCAACTCACCGAAGCGCGCGTCCTCGCGCTCTACGCCCATCGCAGCGCCACTCGCGTCACACGCTACGACCTGCCGCTATTGCCCGCCTTCAACTTCGTCATCGACAACGTGCTCGAAGGTGGCGTCAACGGCAGCCTCAACCTGGACGGCCACGGCAAGAGCAATTCGTTTATCCTTCTTGGACTCGGAGTGCGGGTGCCGCAACGCTTTGTACGCCACCCCTCAACAAACGTCTAACCACACTGGAGAATTCATGATGAGTGAGTTGAAATTGCGCAACGGATGGCTCGCACTGACATTGGCCGTGATGCATGGCGGTGCCATGCTGTTGTCTTCGTCTGCCGCCGCACAAGCGCGCGCCTGGCCCGAGCGCCCGGTCAAGTTCATCGTCCCCGCGCCGCCGGGCAGTGCGCCCGATTCGATGGTGCGCGTGCTGGGCGCCAAACTCGCCGAAGTCTGGGGCCAGCCGGTGACGGTCGAGAACATCACCGGCGCCTCCGGCAACATCGGCACTGACCGCGCTGCCAAAGCGCCGGCCGACGGCTACACCCTGCTCTACAACACCATCGGCCCGATCGCCGTCAACGTCACCCTGTTCGCCGGCAAACTGCCCTACGACCCGGCGAAAGATTTGACTCCGGTGAGCCTGGTGGTCAAGGTGCCGAACATCATGACGGTGCATCCGGGCATGCCCTATCGCAGCGTCAAGGATGTGATCGACGCGGCAAAACGGGAACCAGAAAAAATCCGCTACGCCACCGCCGGCCCCGGCACCACGCAGCATCTGTCGGGCGAACTGCTCAACACGCTGATGGGCATCAAAACCATCGGCATCCCCTACAAATCGAGCGCGCAAATGACGACAGACGGCATCGGCGGCCAGTTTGAAGTGATGTTCCACAACGCCCCGGTGGTGTTGCCGCATATCAAGGCTGGCAGCCTGCGCGCGCTCGCCATCACCAGCGCGAGGCGCTCGCCCTCTGCGCCCGATTTGCCGACCATGATCGAGGCCGGTGTTCCCGGCTTTGAAGTAACGGCCTGGTTTGGCGTGATGGCACCGGCCGGCACCCCTGCAGCCATCGTGCAAAAAGTGTCCACCGATGTCGCGCGCCTCGTCGCCTCGCCGGAGATTCAAAAGCGCATGCAGGACGATGCCAGCGAGCCGGTGGGCGGTAGTCCGGAAAGTTACGCCGCGTTTATTCGCGCTGAGACCGCGAAGTGGAGCGAGGTGGTCAAGTTGGCGAACATGAAGCCGGAGTGATTTTCCGCTGACCGATTTGCAAGCAACTCAATCTATTGAAAACGCCTGAGAGCCGCTCCAGGAGCCACTCTCAGGAATTATTACGCACTACGCGACAAACTGCTCCGTATCCACTTCAGACTGCGCCTGCGCGTTGTAGCGCCCGCCGCTCACACTCTTGTTGTTGATCAGCGCCTCCGCCCGCGCGATTAAATCGGCGCTGAGCTTGACGCTGGCGGCACCCGCATTCTCTTCAAGATGCTCAATCTTCGCCGTGCCGGGCAGCGCGATGATGTGCTCGCCCTTGGCCAGCGTCCAGGCAATCGCGAACTGCGCCGGTGTGCAGCCAGCCTCGCGCGCAAGTGCGGTGTAAGCATCAAGCAACTTCAAATTCGCCGCATAGTTCTCTGGCGCAAAACGCGGCATGGTGCGGCGAATGTCTTTCGCTTCAAGCGCAGCCACGTCGCGCAAGCCGCTACCGAGAAACGCTCGCCCCACCGGGCTGAACGCGACGAACGCCGCGCCGATCTCGCGGCATGCGTTGATCACGCCGATTTCCGCCTCGCGCGACCACAGCGAATACTCGGTCTGCACCGCGATGATCGGATGCACCGCATGGGCGCGGCGAATCGTTGCCGCCGACACCTCGGAGAGGCCAAGGGTACGTACCTTGCCTTCCCTCACCAAATCAGCCATCGCGCCGACTGACTCTTCAATCGGCACCTTTTTGTCCCAACGGTGCAGGTAGTACAGATCAATCACGTCGGTCTGCAAATTCTTCAGACTGTTCTCGCAATCACGCCGGATCGCCGCCGGGCTGCCGTCGATCACCCGCTTGACGCTATCGGGAAATTTCACTCCCGCCATGCCGCCCTTGCTGATCAGCGTATAGCGCGAGCGCTGGCCCTTGAGCGCGCGACCCATGATCTGCTCGGACAAACCGAAGCCATATAGCGCCGCCGTGTCGAGCATGGTGTAACCGACATCAAGCGCGCGGTGCAGCAGACGATGTGCGTAGTCTTCAGCCGGCGGCACGCCGTAAGCGTGGGCGAAATTCATGCAACCCATGCTGACAGCGGAGACCTGATACGGCCCAAGTTTGCGTAGCGGCATCGTCATGCTCAGCCCATGCCCACTTCGAGTTGGTGCAGAATTTGATAGCAGGGCAACACCTTCGCCACACTCGAATTGGGCTCGCGCTTTTCGCGAATCGCCGCGATGAATTCGCGATCCTGCAATTCGATGCCGTTCATCGATACATCGACTTTCGAGACATCGATCTTTTCATCCTTGCCGTTGAACAGATCGTCGTAGCGCGCGAGGTAGGTGCCGGTATCGCCGATGTAGCGGAAGAAAGTGCCGAGCGGGCCGTCGTTGTTGAACGACAGCGATAGGGTGCATATCTGCCCGGACGTGGTCTTCAACTGAATCGACATGTCCATCGCAATGCCCAGATTGGGGTGAATCGGCCCTTGCACCGCGTGCGCCACCGTTACCGTCTCGCCAGTCTGATACTGGAACAAATCGACGGTGTGCGCGGCGTGATGCCAGAGCAGATGGTCAGTCCACGAGCGCGCCTGACCGAGGGCATTCATGTTGGTGCGGCGAAAGAAGTAGGTCTGCACATCCATCTGCTGAATCTTGAATTCGCCGGCGGCGATTTTTTTATTCACATACTGATGGCTCGGGTTGAAGCGGCGGGTGTGGCCGCACATCGCCACGAGGCCGGTCTGCTGTTGCAGCGCCACCACGGCTTCGGCGTCTTTGAGGCTATCAGCCATCGGGATTTCGACTTCGACATGCTTGCCGGCCTGCATGCAGGCGATGGCCTGGGCGGCGTGCATTTGCGTCGGCGTGCAGAGGATCACGGCGTCAACTTCTTTGATCTTCAAACTGTCGGCGAGATCGGTGCTGACGTGTTTGATACCGTACTTGGTGGCGATTTCCTGCGTCTTGGCCAACTCGCGACCGACCAGCGAGATGACTTCAACGCCGTCGATTTTTTGCAAACCTTCAATGTGCTTGATGCCGAATGCGCCGGCCCCGGCGAGTGCGATTTTCATGTTCTTCCTTTTGAATGAATCTGCTTACGCGTTTTCGAGAATCAGATTGCCGACCGCCGTGTTCGAGGCCGGCACGTGATAGAAGCGGTGCTTGACACGTGGCGTGTGGCTACCGGGCGCAGCGCCCTCGGCCACATCGTCCATCGCGCCGCGCGCGATCAGCCACATCACCAGTTCGATGCCTTCGGAGCCGGCATCACGCACGTAGTCGATGTGCGGCTTTTGCGCCAGCGCGGCGGGGTCGGCGATCAGTTGATCGAGAAACGCGGTGTCGAATTCCTTGTTAATCAAGCCGGCACGCGGCCCTTGCAACTGGTGGCTCATGCCGCCAGTGCCCCAGATTTGCACGTTCAAATCGCCGTCGAATGAGTTGACCGCCCGGCGAATCGCGCGGCCCAGTTGAAAGCAGCGATTGCCCGACGGAATCGGGTACTGCACCACGTTCACCGCGAATGGGATGACAG
>JAYVSR010000245.1:0-2343 GCA_043775155.1 Burkholderiales bacterium
GCCGCGCACGATCACCTTGCCGTCGAATTTTTTGATGATGCCGGGCACCTGGTCGGTGTATTTTTTGTACTCGACCGGGTCGTTGATTTTGGCGCGGGCAATCCAGTAAGCGGGCATGCGGTTCTCCTCAGTGGTGGTTGCGGCGGCGGTTGCGGCAAGCGTTGGCCGCAGCCGGTATTTATCAAATGATTACCTTGTTATTATCCTTCACTCCAACCGATTTTCCGGGAATCACCATGCCCTTAGCGCACATCGAACACTATCTGGTCTCCGCCGACGACATGGAGGCAACCAAGTCCTGGTATTGCAGCGTGCTCGGCATGCAGGAAGGCTGGCACCCGGAGTTCAACTTTCCGGTCTATTGGCTCTATCTCGACGGCAAAGACGTGGTGCATATCGGCCAGAACGCCAAGAACGCCACCGAGAACCAGAAAGCCTATCTCGGTCGTCTGTCGCAAAACACCGGCAGCGGCACCGGCGCGATTGACCACATCGCGTTTCGCGCTACCGGCTTGCTCGACACGATTGCGCATTTGCAGCAGCAAAAGATCGACTTCACCGAGCGCCGCGCCAATGGCCAGGCGCTCTATCAACTGTTCATGTTCGACCCGAACGGCATCAAGGTGGAACTCAATTTTGATGCGGTCGAAGCGGCGGGCCGCGAGCCGCAAGTCAATGCGGCGAATTTCGTCAAACAGTCCTGAGCGATTTCTTTCGGATTGTTTCGGAGAGAAACCAGTGCGTCGCCAGTGCAAAGCGCTGACGGCAGAGAGTTATACTATTGTGTAACTTTTTTAAACCTGATTTTCAAGCAGGAGTGACAATATGCCTACTGCAACATTACGCACCGTCGGCGGCTCGGTGGTGATGGCGATTCCCCGGCGATTGCTTGAGCTGGTGCATCTGCAATCTGGTTCACTGGTTGAGATTGACGTTCAACGGGGCCGCTTGGTGGTGGCACCGCAAAAGAAAAAGCGCCATACCTTGGCTGAGTTGCTGGCGAAGTGCAATCCGAAGCTGCCGGTCTCTGCCGAAGAGAAAGAGTGGATTGAGGCACCGGCGGTGGGCTTAGAAGATGGCGCGCCGAAGCGTGCCAGTGCGTTACGTGCGGTAGCGCGGCGGCGCTGATGCGGATTCCTGCGCGCGGCGAAATCTGGTTCGTCCAGCTCAATCCGGTGTCGGGCCGCGAGCAGCAGGGCGCGCGGCCTGTGCTGGTGGTGTCGGAGAAGGAATTCAATCGTTTGGGGCTGTGTGTGATTTGCCCGGTTACGCAGGGCGGGCAGCAATCGCGGTTTGCCGGTTTCGCCGTCACCTTGATGGGGGCGGGTTGCGAGACGCAGGGCGTGGTGATGTGCAATCAGCCGCGAACAGTTGATCTGGTGGCGCGCGGCGCACGCTTTGTCGAATCCATTGATGATGACTTGACCGACGAAGTGCTTGGGCGTTTGCAGCCGATTTTTGAGCGCGCGACGTAGTCAACTCTCCCGTTACTTGTTTTGAAAGCAATCGATCCACCATTCTCCTTTTGGTTTGAGAATTCCGTACTCCAGCTTGTCGGGGATCCAAGAGTCGTCGTCGTAGATTGGCCTGCTGTAGAACAAAGTTCCGATCTCGCCCGCGACAAAGCGCTCCATCGTGCGGTAGCGTTTTCCTTCTTCTGACCAGCCCCTATTTAACTCGCGGCGTTGCGGAAAAAGATTGATGTCCAGTGGGCCACCACTTGCGTGACCAACCAAGTGGCCCTTATCGGCAGCAAATGATTTTTCCCCGAGCCGCTTCTTCACTGATTCATTGACGTTGGGGAAACCTCTAATTCTGCTGCTGTCTCTTTTGGTCAAGCTTGGTGTCGAGAACGCGTACGCAAGTGCGACGCGGTCACCAATGACGTCAAACCAAAAATAGGCGAGATCAAGATTGACTTCTGAGAGTTCATGGACAGCACCATCGTTCTCGTATGTGTCCAAGATTTCGTTTACTCGCTTTGACCAAATTGGAATTTCATTGATCGTCTTGCAGCCCGCTCGGATTGCGCATTCGACTAGTGTTGGTCGGGTCATGATTGGTCGTGTTTCCTAACGTCGAAAGTCATATGCCGCCAGCGACAACGCCGTTGGCAGTTGAATGGATTGTGGGCTTAGCCGACATGTCGTGTGGTTCCGGACTGGATGAAGCGAAAAGCTCGCGTGTGCATGCCGGTGCCGGATGACGCACAAAGGACTCAGCGCCTGCCCTCAACCTTCCTCAAAAACGCCTCGATCACCCCGGCAGGCGACTTGACCACATGCTGCGGTGCCGGGAACGCGCCCGAGCGCACTTCTTCAACAAACTCCTTGAAACCAGCGA
>JAYVSR010000246.1:0-4382 GCA_043775155.1 Burkholderiales bacterium
GCACAGATATTGCCCCCGTCCCTCAGCGACTATTGGATTCACACAACACAAAGCACCCAAACGCTCCGCTTACGAACGCGATTTTTGGTTTTTCCTTTACTGGCGAACATGATGTGAATATCAACCGACGCGAGTTACAGATCAGGATCGGGTTGCAGGTACATCGGAGAGGTGCTGCGGGAGCCTGGCATCCGGTGTCTGGGGATGGGTTTGTCCCGAATATTTTCATGGATGACATGCTTGAAGGAATTGATACGCATCTCAAGGCGAGCCTCAAGTCATGAAAGTCCGGTTTGCGTTGACACTAGTCTGGTTGGCTTCGTTGGTTTTAGCAATACTCATCTGCGAGTTGCTTTTTTACAGAAGCAACCCTCAAGGAATTCGGTTACTCCTCGCTGAAGACCGCCCAGAAGTTTATAAAAATTTGACCATAATCTATGGACCATTAAGCCTCGTGCTCTTGGCGTGGTTTGTGAAGCCAGTTAAGAAACAACAAACAAATTTTCAACGGGCGTTGCCAAAATTGGCGATCATCACTACCGTCATATTTAACCTAGTTATTCTCTATTTGCTAATTGCCGGGCTGCATTTCGCGAATGGCTCAAGTATGGCGTCAGCCTTTGAAATTATTCGCAGCGTGGGCATCAGCCTGAGTTTTTTGTATGCTCCAATTAATGCCTTCTATTTCGGTATTCGCAATGCTTCTCAATGATTGCGCCCGGTTGCAATAACCGATTCCTTGCGGGGTGAGTGACATAAATCCCACCCGGTATGTACGCACATCAGTGGTCAACTTAGTCCAAGCACCAATCGCGGAAAATCCCTCACGTACCGGCTCGCATCCAGCGTCAACAACCGGTCCGCGCGGTGCGTGGCATGCGCGCCAATCAAAAAATCCACCAACAATCTTTTGGCCTGCGTGCTGCCCGAGCGGCGGCGGCGCTGTGCATAGGTCGCGTACGCGCGCGCCACATCACGCCAGATTTTCTCGTCAAGCTCGAATTCGACCGCGACTCCTGTCTGCATTAAAAAATCATCGACAAAGGCGGCGGTGGCCTTGGGGTGCGCCAGCAGTTCGGCGTACACCGCGCCGCACACGACCACACCGCCCTGGCTGCGCGCCTGGCCGAGCAGCGCGATCATTTCGCCGGCGCCCGGCTCGCTGGACCAGAGTGCGGAAAATACGTTGGTATCGACTGCCGTCTTCACCGCTTGCCCGCCGGCTCGTCGTCGTCGCGCAGTTCCTTGATCCAATTCCTGATTTCCGCCCGTCCGCCGGGAAACGTTCCGAGCGCGCCGGCATACCTGGCGAACGGGTTTTCCTCGCCACGCACCGGGGCGATCGTGGTGCGCGCGCCTTCCGTGACAAATTCGATGCGATCGCCTTCCCTGAGGCCCAGGCGGTTTCGCACCGCGAGCGGTACGGTGATCCGGCCTTTGCTGGTGACCGTGGCTATATGTTTCACCTTGCTCTCCAACTTGAAAGTAAGGAAATCCTGACGCGCTCTCTTTTGAGGGCGCCAATCTCAATCCCGAAAATCGTGTCCAGAGAGCGCAATACTCGTTGTGCCCGGCTGGACTGAATGCCCATTCATTCGTCCTCTCCCTGCCCGGCGCTCCACGCTTGCAGGCGCTCGGCGATTTGTTCGGGGCTGGGCAGATCACCCTGATAGCTGGCGGGCAGTTGTGGCGTGACCGTGTAGGTTGCAATGCCCAGCGGGCGGTTCATGTTGCGTAGCGCGTACTCGACCACGGTGCGGGTCTTGTCGCGACAGATGACGATGCCGATGGGCGGGTTTTCACCGTCGAGGCGGTGTTGCTGGTCGAGCTGGTCCAGATAAAACTCGATCTGGCCTTTGTGTTCGGGCTGGAACGCACCGATCTTGAGTTCGATGGCCACCAGACAGCGCAGGCGGCGGTGGAAGAGCAAGAGGTCGATGAAGTAGTCTTTGCCGTCCACGTGCAGCCGGTACTGATTGCCGATAAAGGCGAACGCATCGCCCATTTCAGTGAGGAAGGCGCGCAGGTGGCGCACCAGCGCCTGTTCCAACACGCGTTCGGAGTGTTCGCTGGCAAGACCCAGAAAGTCAAACGTGTAGTGATCCTTTACCGCCAGCAGCGCTTGCGCACGGATGGTTTCGGATACGGCAGTGTCGAAGTTGGTTTGTCCGGCCAGATATTGCCGGTAACTGTGGTTGTCGAGCTGATGTTGCAGGACGTTTTTCGTCCAGCCAAAACGTGCGGTGGCGCGACGGTAGAACTCTCGTTCCAGGCCGTCTTTGCAGCGGCCCATGATGAGCAGATTTTTGGCCCAACTGACTTCTCCAACCAACGGTTGGAGTTTTGGCGTATCGCGGTATTCGTTGTAAAACTGCCGCATCAACCAAAGGTTTTGCGCCGAAAACCCGTTGCGTCCGGGGAATTCAGCTTGCAGGTCGCGCGCCAGTGTTTCCACCACCGCTTTGCCCCAGCCCTGTTCGGCTTGACGGTGGCTGATGGCCTCACCCAGCCACCAATACAACGCAACCAATTCTTTGTTGGCCGCACGAAGCGCCTGATATTGCCGCTGGCGTATCTGGGTTCTGATTTCATTCAGAAAATCACCATAACCAGCGGGCGTTGCCAAGTCAGTTCCCATCCCCAAGCCCCTTCAAATTATTGCTCGACCATATTGTTGATCTGGCGCAGTTCATCTTCGCTCAGGTAGTTCTTCGCCACCTTCACATCGCGCGGCAGAATCCGCTCGCCCGGCCAGTTGGTCAGACCCATGTTCGGCAAGCCTGCGTTCGGTCAGCTCATCGAAATAGCGGTCCAGGTAGCTGGACTCTTTGAGCCGCTTGTCATCCAGGGTGAAACCCTTGGTGAGGTACTCGTTGAGCAGTTTGGTCGCCCAAATCCGAAACTGCGTGCCGCGCAAAGACTTCACGCGGTAGCCGACCGAAATGATCACGTCGAGGTTGTAGTGCCGGGTGTTGTATTGCTTGCCGTCGGCGGCAGTTAGTAAGAAATCCTTACATACTGCCGCCTCCACCAATTCACCCTCATTGAACACATTTCGAATGTGCTGTGTGACGTTGGGGCGGGACGTGTCGAACAACTCGGCCATCTGCGCCTGGCTCAACCAAACCGTGCTGGCGTCCATGCGCACGTCAACCCGGATCAGGCCATCCTCTGTCTGGTAAACCAGTATGGGTTCCTGCGGCAATGCGGCCTTGTTTTTCATGCGTCGTGTCGTGAAATTCTCCACCCATTGTGGCATGCGGTAGCCCCATGCGGTAGCCCATTGGTGCTGCAGGACCGACCCAATCGATATCTGGATACTTGACGCTCGTTTGGAACACGTGAGTTCGGTCATGCACACCGCCCGGAGAAGCCCTATCCATGCTGGTTTTGAGGCTAGCTCAATGAAGGCCGTTGTCTCCCAACGGTTTCCGGGAAATTCAATGAAAAATCGATCAACGATCAATCGACCGGCAAAGGTGCGGCGTACTATCGGCTGAGCTGCCACCCCAAGGAGCGCGCGATGAACCTGCCGAAGAACATTGAATCCGAAATTGCAGCACTGCCCCCAATCTGCTCGCTGAAGTGCTCGATTTCGCGCAGGTCGTCAAGCAACGGCACGGCTTGCCCGCTGGCACCCCAATGCGTGATACCGCGACGGCGGCAACCGACATCGGCGACTCGACCCTGTTTCAAGCCCTGTCAGCGTCCGGATTTGTCGGCTGTATCGAAACCAATGAGCAGCTTGCCACCATTTATAAAAAGCAGATCGACTTCTCGGCCAAGAGCAGAACTGGCAGATGATCCTGGTGGATACGGGCGCGTGGTTGGCATTGGCCGCTCAAGCCCTATCCATGCGGCTCTTCAAGGGAACCGACCTGCAACCGTTGCGCCCCAATGGTTTCAGGCCAGGTACTTTTACATCGACCTTGAATTAACCAGGCCCCAACGTTAATCGCGGAACACGACCACACCGCAGATTCGTGTGCCGAACACGTTGACCGCCAGAACGCTCAGGAAGAGCGAGCGCCGGGTCGATGTGCATAGCGCCAAGGACGCGAAGGACCTGTTCCGCCGGCTCGGCATTTGATGCGCACCGGCAAACCTGGCAAATGGAACCTACCCTCCAGGCACCGCCTGGCGGGTGATGTACGGAAAGCCGAATCTACTTGCAGCGGCGTTTTCAGCCGCTTCGGGTTGCAAATAATGGTGATTGACGAGTTGGCTTCGCACCGCCATTTCAGCCACCTGAAAGTGCTCTGCCGCTTCGTCAATCGCATCTGGTGAAAAATCTTCGGCGAGAAAGCCGATGAGTGAATCAATCGGACAGAGGAATTCCGCGGCAAATGCGCGTTGCGTTTTTTGCCGCGCGGTTTTCGCGT
>JAYVSR010000247.1:0-4735 GCA_043775155.1 Burkholderiales bacterium
GCCGAGACCAACGCCGCTGACGACAAGAAAAAAATTGACCTGGTGCAAGCGAAAAATCAGGGCGAAGCCGCAGTGCATTCGATGAAAAAAGCCCTCACCGAACACGGCGACAAGGTGCCGGATGAAAAGGCCGCGATCGAAGCCGCGTTGAAAGAACTCGAAGAAGTACTCAAAGGCGATGACAAAGCCGCGATTGATGCGAAGACCGAAAACCTGATGAAGGTATCGCAGAAACTCGGCGAGAAAATGTACGCCGATGCGCAAGCTGCGCAAGCCGGTGCTGCGACGGGTGCGGCTGGCGCAGCGGGGGCTGGAGCGGCTCCGGGCGCCGATGCGGGTGCCAAGGCCGGTGCAAAAAAAGATGAAGGCGATGTCGTTGACGCCGAGTACACCGAGGTAAAAGACAAGAAGGCTTAACCAACGACTTTGCGCGGACGCGCAACCGTTCCGCTTTAAGTCGCCGGATTGAACGTCGCGCGCCGCCACAAACCGGTCGCGCAACGTTCAATCCGGCGGTGCCGTTTCAGAGTGAGATCAAGAGCACGAAAGTTTTCATGGCAAAACGCGACTTCTACGAAATTCTCGGCGTCAACAAAGACGCTGGCGACGACGAAATCAAAAAGGCTTATCGCAAACTGGCGATGAAGCATCACCCTGACCGCAATCAGGGTGACACCGGCAAAGGCGCGGAAGAAAAATTCAAAGAGGCGAAAGAAGCCTACGAGATTTTGTCAGACGCGAGCAAGCGCGCGGCCTACGATCGTTTTGGTCACGCCGGCGTTGACCCGTCGCACGGTGCCGGTCCGGGCGCAGGCGGTATGGGCGGATTCTCCGATGCATTTGGCGATATTTTTGAAGGCATCTTCGGCGGCGGTGGCGGCGGACGCCAGCGCGGCGGCTCCAACGTCTATCGCGGCTCCGATCTGCGTTACAACATGGAGATCACGCTGGAGCAAGCGGCGCGCGGACATGAAACGCAAATTCGCATTCCTTCAGTCGAGCAATGCGAGGTCTGCCACGGCAGCGGTGCCAAGGCCGGTACCCAACCCAAAACCTGCCACACCTGCAACGGCCAGGGGCAGGTGCGGATGCAGCAAGGCTTTTTTTCAATTCAACAAACCTGCCCAACCTGTCACGGCACCGGCAAGGTGGTGCAAGACCCATGCAGCCCCTGCGGCGGCGCGGGCCGGGTGAAGCGGCAGAAGACGCTGTCGATCAAGATTCCCTCGGGAGTCGACGAAGGCGACCGGATTCGCCTCTCCGGCAACGGCGAACCGGGGATGAACGGCGGCCCGCCCGGCGATCTGTATGTGCAGTTGTCGTTGAAGCCGCACTCGGTGTTTCAGCGTGAGGGCGACGACCTTCATTGCGAGATGCCGATCGGTTTTGCCACTGCGGCATTGGGTGGCGAAGTCGCGATTCCGACGCTCGACGGCAAGGCCGAAATCAAAGTACCAGCCGAATCACAATCGGGTAAAACCTTCCGCCTGCGCGGCAAGGGTATCAAGGGCGTGCGCTCGTCAGCGCCCGGCGATCTTTACTGCCACGTAGTGATCGAAACGCCAGTGAATCTGACCTCGCGGCAAAAAGAATTGCTGCGCGAGTTTGACGACATCAATCGCAAGGATGCTGGCATGCACAGCCCGAAAGAAAAGTCGTTTATGGATCGGATGAAGGATTTTTTTAGCGCGTAATGTTGGGCCAATGTTGCGCGTTTGTCGGGCAAGAAAAAGCCGCCTTGAAGGCGGCTTTTTTCTTTGTGCCAAGGCGCGGACACCAACGCTAGCGCCACCACCACTGTGCCAAAGGTGCAACACCGACCGTTACATCGCCGCCTTGCCCAGATCGCGGATATGGGTCGGCCCAACCCGCGCTTCAATCGCCTTGAGCATGTCTTGCTTGAGTCCAAGCGCAAACACAATCTCGGCCCAGACAAACAGCGGCCCGATCATCAACCCAATGATGTCATCGACAAAGGCCGGCTTGCGGCCCTCGTAGTAGTGGCCGATGAACTGAATCACCCAGCCGGCGACAAACATGCCGATGCCGGTACTCAGCCACACTGGCGTGCTCATACCAGCCACCTGCCCAGCGGCCCAGGTCATTGCAGCCATGATGATGGTCAGCGTCAAACCGAGGCTGACATCGAGCATCAGGTAGTAGATGCCCGAGATGACCAACACGATCCAAGCTGGCGATAGCGCGAGGCCGGCAAGTTCAAACGCGGGGCGCGACAGCAGCACGAAGACGGCAAACACGATCATCGGCACGCCGACGAGATGCGTCACGATGTTGCGCCGGTCACGGTGGTATTCGGCGTATTTGGACAACTGGTCGAGGCCGGATTTCATGGTTTGGTCTCCTTGACTGAACGCGATGACGCAACAGGGTGAAAGAGCAGGCGGTGCGCTACGCGGCTTTGCGGTGGGCTTTCAAATCAATGCCATGCGCTTTGGCCGACTCCTCTTGTTTTTTTCGCTTTATCGCATCGCTGATGATTTGCTGCTTTTCGGAACCGACGAACCGCGACAGCACATCCCGGATCAGCGGCTGATAGCCGATTCCATGCGCCGTGGCGATGAATTTCAAATCGTCGATCAACTGGTTCTGCAAACGAATCGAAATCATTTGCAGACCCAGCGCGTTTTGCAGCGCTTCGGTTTGGGCGGCAGTCGCTTTTTTTACAAACTTTTCATCCCGCCCGAGCACCCCCGACTCCCATGCGTCCGCACCAAGCGCAGACTTGCCGGTCATGTTCATATCAATCTCCATTCAGGTTGTCAAAACAGCAACGGCGCGTATTTGGAATAAATGCGCCGCTCTTCAGCATCCGGTTCAAAAGCAGACTTAACGATGACATCGACGTCAAACTGCATGAACACAATTTTCAATTCGCGGTTTTTGTTGGTCCGGGAAATGAGCCATTGGGTAGGCGGGTTGGTCTTGTGTTTTTCCCGCTTGTCCAACAGCGCTTGGCGATCCATGTTGTCAAAACACTGCTGCACCTCGCGTTCGGAAACGCCGTGCCGCGTCTTCAGTTTTTCGACAATGTCTGGATGAATAGAGATGGGCATTCGCGTTTCATTCACTCAACAAACATAGCGATATTGTATATACCGGAGCAATACAAGTAAAGCGTCAATTCGGGGCTAGGCCCGCCGCCACTCGGTCGTACCGCCCGGCTTGTCTTCGAGCACCACGCCTTGGGTGAGCAATTCGGCGCGAATCGCGTCGGCTTCCTTGAAGTCCTTCGCAGCTTTTGCGGCTTTGCGCGCTGCGATCTTCGCCTCAATGTCCGCTGGGGAAAGTCCGTCAGCCTCCGCGCCGCCTGCCGCATGCAAAAACGCCTGCGGATCACGATCCAGCAAGCCCATCACACCAGCAAGTGCCTTCAGTTGCGCAGCCAACGCCACGTCACCAGTGCGGTTGACCTCGCCCGCCAAGTCGAACAACACCGAGATTGCAATCGGCGTGTTGAAATCATCATCCATCGCCGCTTTGAACTTGATGCCATGCGGAGAGGCGCTCCAGTCAACGGTTTTCGAGGCCTGAACGCCAACACCCGCTCCCACCAAGGGTTTCAGGGCAGTGTACAGGCGGGTGAGCGCCGACTTGGCGTCATCGAGATGCGCGTCCGAGTAATTCAGCGGGCTGCGATAGTGCGCGCGCAGAATAAAAAAGCGCACGACTTCAGCGTCATATTTTTTCAGCACTTCGCGGATGGTGAAAAAATTGCCCAGTGACTTGGACATTTTTTCTTCATCGACGCGCACGAAGCCGTTGTGCATCCACAAGTTGACGAACGCGCCGCCCGCATTTTTGTCCATGGCGCCCTCACTCTGCGCAATTTCATTTTCGTGATGCGGGAATTGCAAGTCGGCACCGCCGCCATGAATGTCGAAGGTGTTGCCGAGCAGATCGGACCCCATCGCCGAGCACTCAATATGCCAACCCGGACGGCCGACGCCCCACGGTGAGTCCCAGCGCGTGTCGACCGGTTCGCTCTGTTTGGCCGATTTCCACAACACGAAGTCGAGCGGGTCGCGCTTGGTCGAGTTCACATCCACGCGTTCGCCGGCGCGCAGCTCGTCGAGCGATTTGCCGGAGAGTTTGCCGTAGCCGTCGAAACCACGCACCGCAAAATTCACGTCACCATCGGCGGCTTTGTAGGCGAGGCGGTTGGTTTCCAGCTTGCCGATCATCGACAGCATTTGCGGTACGTACTCGGTGGCGCGCGGCTCGTGATCCGGTTTTTGCACGCCGAGTGCCGCCGCATCTTGATCCATGAAGCCAATGAAGCGATTGGTCAGTTGCGAAATCGTTTCGCCATTTTCGACGGCGCGCTTGATGATCTTGTCGTCGATGTCGGTGATGTTGCGCACGTAGGTCACGTCCAGCCCCGAGGCACGCAGCCAGCGCTGCACCATGTCGAACACCACCATCACGCGCGCGTGGCCGATGTGGCAATAGTCGTACACCGTCATGCCGCAGACGTACATGCCGACCTTGCCGGGTACGAGCGGCTCGAACTGGACCTTCTGCCGGCGGAGCGAATCGTGGAGGCGGAGCGACGTCACGTGGAAACGGTTGTAGCATCCTCAGGGACCGCGACGGGTCGGCGCGAACACGTCTCCAGGATTCCAGGGCGGTCGCTCGGTCTCGGTCGCCACCGACATTCCGATCAGGAAATCCACGCAGGGCCTCCTTGATCGCCCAGGCGGCTCGTTACTCCGGG
>JAYVSR010000248.1:0-17795 GCA_043775155.1 Burkholderiales bacterium
TGATTCTAGGCGCGAATCGCGCTGGGCGGAAGGCCGATGCGGTGTTTCGGCATACTGCGGTGGCCCAACACTGCGCGCAGGCACCGCAACAGCACCGCAACAGCGCCGCAACAGCGCCGCACGCCGTGGGCAGTAGTAACATTATCTTTTTACAGTGCAACAACGCTGACGTAAGGAGTCGTAAGGCATGCTCAAAATCTGGGGCCGCATTAGTTCGGTCAATGTGCAAAAGGTGATGTGGGCGGTGCGCGAGCTGGGGCTCGCACACGAACGCATCGACGCCGGCCTGCATTTCGGCGGCGTCAATGAGCCGTGGTACCGGGCGATGAACCCGAACGGCCGGGTGCCGGTGATCAACGATGACGGCTTTGTGCTCTATGAGTCGAACGCCATCACGCGCTACCTGTCAACCCAATACGGCATCGGTTCGCTGTGCCCGGTCGACGTGCAAACCCGCGCCGCCGCTGACCGCTGGATGGACTGGGCCACCACCACCATGCACCCGGTGATGACGCCGCTGTTCTGGGGTTTGATCCGCACGCCGGTGGAAAAGCGCGACCCGGCGGCGCTTGACCAGCACCGCACCGACATGGAAGGCGTGATGGCGATCCTCGACGCCCATTTGGCGCAGCAACCCTTCGTCGCCGGCGACACCCTGACGATGGGCGATATTCCGGTCGGCTGCTTCACCCAGCGCTGGTCGGCGTTGCCGATCGAGCACGGCACGCACCCGCATCTGAATGCCTGGCTTGAGCGTCTGCGCGCGCGGCCCGGCTTTGCGCAATCCGTCGTCATGCCGCTGTCCTAGCCACTCGCTCATTCACCTTCACGCTCACTACCAACATGCTGCTCGATACCGTACTCACCCGCACGCGCCAGGGCGCGGTTGCGCTGAACGATCAGAACTTCCCGCTCTCTGGCGGGTTTCGTAAATTTCTCTCTCTGGTCGATGGCAAGCGCACTGGCCGCGCCCTGCTCGAACAGATGCCGACTCTCGACGAAGAAGATCTGAGCCTGTGGTGTGGCGAGTTGATGCGGCAAGACCTGATCGCCGTGAAAGGCGATCTGCCACCGGAGGACGCGGCGTTTTCGCTGACCACCGAGATGCCGATTTACGGTATTGGCACCCTGGGCAAGACTGGCCCGAGCACCACGATTGATGCCGGCTCACTGATCAGCGACATCACCGCCAACGTCGCGCGTTCACTCGAACCCACGATCAACCCGAACACCGAGAAAAAAATGACCCGCACCGCGCGCCTCGCCGCGGTCGAATCGGTGAGTTCGTTCCCGGCGATGGGGCAAAGCGGCTATTTCATCTACCCCGACGCCGGTGTCGGCCTGCCGCCACAGCCGCGCGTATGCATTGCGACGCACGATGTCGCGCAGGCAAAACTACTCGGCCTGTTGATCAAGCGCGCCGGTGCAGTGGTCGGTGCGGTCACCACGCGCGCTGGCTTGCTCGGCCTGCTGCGCTCGGCGCAGGCGCGCCCACACATGCTGTTTCTCGATGCCGAGATGCCGGAGATCGATGGCTTTCGCGCGCTCGAAACCATCAATGCAACGCCGACGTTGAAGAGCATGCGCGTGGTGCTGCTGTCAAACCGCGGCGAACGCGCCGACCTCGCGCGCGCCATGATGCAAGGCGCGGCGGGCTACATCATCAAGCCGCTCAAACGCGAGGTGATGGAAGCGGCAATGGCGCAGTTGTTCGGCAAGGGTGGTAAAGCAGCTTAGGGTCTGGCAAGGACCACCAGCACAACGCCGCTTCAGCCGGTGCTGCCCGCCGGTGCTACCGCATCAGTCCGGCGCCGAAGAACCGGCGCGGCATGGCAGAATCACACCATGCCCGGCCCGACGCCAGAGTTTTGGCAATCCAAGTTTGAATCCAATCACGTGCCGTGGGATCGAGGCATCGCGAGTCCGCAATTGGCGCGCTGGCTGGACGACAAGGCGCTCGCGCCCTGCCGCATCGCAGTACCGGGCTGTGGCTCGGGGCATGAAGTGGTGCAGCTTGCGGCGCGCGGCTTTGAAGTGACCGGGCTCGACTACGCACCTGCGGCGGTTGCGCTTACGCGTGCCGCGCTGGCTGGCGCCAGCGCCGAAGTCATCGAAGCCGACGTCCTTAACTGGAACCCCGTCACCCCGTTCGACGCGATCTACGAACAAACCTGCCTCTGCGCCCTGCACCCGGATCACTGGGTCAACTACGCGCGTCAACTACACGCCTGGCTCAAACCCGGCGGAAAATTATTCGCGCTCCTGGTGCAAAGCCTCAAACCCGGCGCAGCGAACGGCTTCGTCGAAGGCCCGCCCTATCATTGCGACATTCACGCCATGCGAGCATTGTTTGACGACACGCGCTGGCGCTGGCCGAAGCCGCCGTATGCTCGTGTGCCGCATCCGATGGGCTTCGCCGAGCTGGCGGTGGTGCTGGCGCGGCGCTAGATAATTTCCCCCAGTCGCAGCAGAATCTGCGTACCGGGCGCTGCCGTATCTAGGACACTCAACCAACAAAGGGAAACGACATGACGATCGAAACTGCAACTCTGGCCGGCGGCTGCTTCTGGTGTGTCGAAGCGGTATACGACGATTTAAAAGGCGTGCAAGCAGTCGAGTCCGGCTACATGGGCGGGCGTACGCCCAACCCGACCTACGACGACATCTGCACCGGCACCTCGGGACACGCCGAAGTGATTCGCATCAGCTTCGACACGGCTGAGTTGAGCTTCGCCGATTTGCTGCGCGTGTTTTTCACAATTCACGACCCGACCACGCCCAACCGGCAAGGCAACGACAGCGGCACGCAATACCGCTCGGCGATTTTTTATCACTCGGAAGAACAGCAAAAAATCGCCCACGAACTCATCGCTGAAGTGACTGCCGAAAAGTTGTACGGTGGCAAGATCGTCACCGAAGTAACGGCCGCTTCGACCTTCTACATGGGCGAGGCGTATCACCAGGAATACTTCGCGCGCAATCCCGGCCAGCCTTATTGCATGTTTGTGGTCGCGCCGAAGATGGCGAAGTTTCGCAACAAGTTTGCCGCGCGCCTGAAAAAGTGATGCGCCCGGGAATGGCTCCAGGAGCCATTCTTAGGATTTTTTCCGATTGAGAATGCTGGCGATTTCTTGCGCCAGCCGCCAGATCGACAAAGGCGCCGATCCTTCGGCCTTGTTGTTCACGCTGACGTAAACCGGCTGCCCGGCGAGCGCCGTCGCTGCGGCGACCTTGGCCAACACCGAGCGCGACTCCGGGTCTTCATCGACGAGCTTGTTGAACGGCGCGTACTGCGCCTTGGCGTCTTCGTACTTGAAGCCTGCGTGCAAATTCCAGCGCGCCACCATCGGCCCGGGCCAGAGCGCGCGCAGCAGGGGCAATTGCTCTTCCGGCTTGGGCATGCGCGCATGCACACCGAGGCAGTAGCGCGCACCGGCGTCCTTGAGCGCGCCGGCAAAATCACGCGTCAGCAACTCGCCGTTACGCACCTCGACGGCGAGGAGTGGCGTGTACGAAAAACCTTCGCAGCGCTGCATCACCTCGGTGAGAAAAGCATGCAGTCGTTTAACGAAAGCTGGCACGTCGGAGAGCGTGCGGCGCGATAGCGGCGAAAACTGAAACACCAGCGGCCCGGCTTTTTCGCCGAGACCCGAGATCGCGGGCTTGACGAATTCAGCCACCGCCGCTTCGGCATCGAGAAAGCGGGGGTTCATCTCGATGCCCTTGCCGGTGTCATCACGGCGCAGCTCGTCGGTGATGAAAGCCGGTGCCTTGACCATAAAGCGAAAATGATTGGGTACCTGAAGGGCGTATGCGAGATACGCGGCTTGCGATAGCGGTGCGTAGAACGAGCGGTCGATGCTCACCGTGCGCAACAGCGGATGCATCGAGTAGGCACCAAGGCCTTTTTTCGACAGCGCGCTCTCGGAGGCCGGCTTGTCGTAAACGATGCCGGCCCAGCCGGGAAACGACCACGATGAGGTACCGAGATGAATCTCGGCGGGCAGTTGCGCGCCAAGCATCTGCATGTCTGCCTCAACCGCCGCTGGCCAGATGTCTCTGGAAGCCTTGGTGGGAGCGGCTTTCAGCGTTTCGTCGCTGGAGCCGAAGAGTCCGATTTGGTCGCTCACGGGGTGCTCATGGATGCCGGCACAAATTATCAGCGAAAATTGCAGTCATTCAACTCCAACGGCTCGCAACAAGCTTATGACCATTGACCTGATCGACTACGAGCACGGCATCAGCGCGCTCGACTCCGGCTTTTTTAGAAAGCGCCTCGACGCGATCCACCTGATTATCGAAGACGGCCACGTTGCCATCGTCGATACCGGCGTCAACGCGTCCGTGCCTCTGGTGCTGGAAGCCTTGTCCACCAAGGGTTTGCGGCCTGATGACGTGGACTACATCTTCCTCACCCACATCCATCTCGATCACGCCGGTGGTGCCAGCCAGTTGATGAAGCTGATGCCAAACGCCAAGCTCACGGTGCATCCGCGCGGCGCGCGCCACATGGCCGATCCGTCGAAGCTGTGGGCCGCGACGGTGGAGGTTTACGGCCTGGAGACGGCGACGCGCAACTACGGCGAGATTATTCCAATTGCAAAAGAGCGCATCATCGAGACGCCGCATGAGTTCAAACTGTCGTTGCGCGGGCGCGAGTTCACCTTCTACGACACGCCAGGTCACGCCAAACACCAGGTCGCGATTCGCGATTCACGCAGCGGGCATTTGTTTGTCGGCGACACCTGCGGCCTGGCGTATGTGGAAGTCGAGACTAACGGCAAGCGCTATTCGTTTCCCACCTCCAGCCCGTCGCAGTTTGAGCCGGAGGCGCTGCATCGTTCGCTCGATTTGATTGCGAGTCTCAAACCCGAAGCGCTTTACCTCACGCACTACGCGCAGATTCGCGATGTGCCGCGCATCCTCGGCGATTTGCATCGCTTGATCGACGCGCATGTGGTGATGGCGCGTAGCGTCGGCGCGACCGGCGTCAAGGGTGAAGAACGGCAGGCGCGTTTGATGGACGGCATGCAGGGAATCATTCTCGGCGAGCGTGACCGCCATGGCTGGCGCTTGACTGACGCCGAAGCGCTCGACGTGTTCGTGATTGATCACGAACTCAATGCGCAAGGGCTGGGGATTTGGCTCGACACTCAGGTGGCGTCATGAGGCGGCGCAATGCCAGCGCCGCGAATCAGCCGGCGCGCGTAAGCAACATCGCGTCGCCGTAACTAAAAAACCGGTAACGCTGGAGAATCGCGTGCGCATAGATTGCGCGAATCAAGGCATAACCGGCGAACGCTGATACCAGCATCATCAACGTGGACTTCGGCAAATGGAAATTAGTCAGTAACGCATCGACCACCCGAAACTGAAACCCCGGCGTGATGAAGATCGCCGTGTCGCGCGCGCCCGCCGCGAGCAGCGCTCCCGGCGGTGCCACGAGCGCCGCGCTTTCAAGCGAACGCAGCGAAGTCGTCCCGACCGCGATCACCCGGCCCCCGCGCTGCTTCGCCGCCTCAATCTGAGCCACCGCCGCTGCAGGAATGTCGTACCACTCGGCATGCATCACGTGCTCGTCAATCCGCTCCGCGCGCACTGGCTGAAACGTGCCAGCGCCGACATGCAGCGTGAGAAACGCCGTCTCCACGCCGCTCGCGCGCAAGGCGTCGAGCAGCGCATCGTCAAAATGCAAACCCGCCGTTGGCGCGGCAACTGCGCCCGGATCCCTCGCATAAACGGTCTGGTAGCGCGCATCATCCGCGCCGGTCGCAGCGTGGCCGATGTAGGGCGGCAGCGGCAGCTTGCCCGCGCGCTCCATCAGCGCCGTCACCGTCTCAGACTCGAACTCGATCAGATACAGCGCGTCGCGCCGCTCGACCACCGCCGCCATCGCACCCGCCAAGTTGATCATCGACCCCGGCTTCGGCGCCTTGCTCGCTCGGATATGCGCCAGCGCCAGGCGCTCACTGAGCACGCGTTCGATCAGCAGCTCGATCTTGCCGCCGCTTGCCTTCTCGCCGAACAAGCGCGCCTTCACCACGCGCGTCTGGTTGAACACCAAGAGGTCGCCGGGTCGCAACAGCGACGCAATATCGCGAAACACCAGATCGCGCATCGCGCCAGCCGCGGGGACCAGCAAACGGCTCGCCGTCCGCTCGGGCGCCGGGAATTGTGCGATCAGTTCGGGCGGCAGTTCAAAGTCAAAATCATCGAGGAGATAAGTCATGCAGCAGCGATTTTAACCGTCCGCGCTCGGCTATAATTCGCGCTCTCCCGCTGCCGGGATGGCGGAATTGGTAGACGCGCTGGACTCAAAATCCAGTTCTGACAACAGAGTGAGGGTTCGATTCCCTCTCCCGGCACCACGCTCAACTGGAGACGTGTCTGAGCATTCTTCTCGACTTGCTGGGCAAGACATTCGGGTGGCCGCGCAGATCACCGGCCGCTTCCGCGCCGATCACTCAGTCCTCTCCTGCCTCGCTTGACTCAACTTTCTCTCCTGCGCCTGCGGTCGAAGTAGCCGAGGCAACGCCAGAGGCGGCAGCAAAGAAATACGTCTGGCAACGTCTGAGTGATCTGGCCGAAATCGATTACGACAGCACTGCATCCCGACGCGACAACATTGTCCCGCTCCTGTCGTTCGCCCCGCGTTTTGCGCTAGACATCGGCTGTGCCGGCGGCGGCGGCATGCAGGTCGTCAAGGAAGCTTTCCCGTCCTGCAAGCTGTGGGGAATCGAGCCCGATGCGCGGGCAGCGGCGGTCGCCAACGCCTGCATGGATCGCGTCATTACCGGCAAGTTCGAATCGGTTGACTGGGCCGCAGAGGGCGTCAGGGCCGGCGAAGTCGATACGGTTTTTTTGCTCGATGTGCTCGAACACATGTACGACCCCTGGCGTACCCTCGCCAACCTGCGCAGCTTCGTCCACCCCAAGGCGCAACTCGTCATCAGCCTGCCCAACGTACGTAACCTGTCCATCATTCGCGATCTGATGAACGGCTACTGGCACTACCGCGACTTCGGCTTGCTTGACTCGACTCACATCCGTTTTTTTACTGAGCACGAGGCGCTGCGAATGATTTATCAGACCGGTTTTCGGGTCGAGCGCCGCAATTTCACGATGTGCGCGGGGGTCGGACCCCTGTACCAGGAAATCAAGGACAACCCGTTTCCGCAAACGCTGAAATTTGAAAAGGGCACCCTGATAGTCAGCAGCCTGGCCGAATTGCAAAGTGTGAGCGTGCTGCAACACTTGTTCTTGATCCGCCCGGCAGAGCTGGCATCGCTCGACGCCGGTGAATTGGCGCTGGCGCAAGGGCCGCACCCGCCGACCTTTGCGATGGGTGCCAATTTGCCCGGCGTCATCTAGGTTTCAACTATGATCCCTTCAACGATTTTCCATTCATGATGATCGACGCGATTGCAGACTTGCAAGACGAAATGACGCGCTGGCGGCGCGATATTCACGCCCACCCTGAGCTGGGCTTTGAAGAACATCGCACCTCCGATATCGTCGCGGCGAAGCTCACCGAATTCGGCATCGAGGTACATCGCGGCATTGGCAAGACTGGCGTGGTGGGCGTGCTGCGCAATGGCAGCAGCACCCGCGCAGTCGGCCTGCGCGCCGACATGGATGCGCTGCCGATCATCGAGGCCAACACATTTGCGCACCGCTCGACCCACGCGGGCCGCATGCATGCCTGCGGCCATGACGGCCACACCACCATGCTGCTCGGCGCAGCGCAATACCTCGCGGCGACGCGCAAGTTTGACGGCGTGGTCAATTTCATTTTTCAACCTGCCGAAGAAGGTATCGGCGGGGCACGCGCGATGATCGAGGACGGTCTGTTTGAAAAGTTCCCCTGCGACGCAGTGTTCGGTATGCATAACCGGCCTGGTCTCGATCTGGGCAAATTCGCGGTACGCGCCGGGCCAATGATGGCGGGTGGCGCGTATTTCGACATTCGCATCACCGGTCGTGGCGCGCATGGCGCGCGGCCAGAGACTGGGGTCGATTCGGTGCTGGTGGCGTCGCATATCGCCATTGCATTGCAGAGCATCGTGTCGCGCAATGTGCGGCCGATTGACGCTGCCGTCGTGTCGGTGACGAAAATTCACGGCGGCGATGCGTACAACGTGATTCCGCAAACGGCGCAACTCTCGGGTACGGCGCGGGCGTTTACGCGTGAGGTGTTGGGCTTGATCGAGAGCAGCATGCAGCGCATCGCGAAAGGCACGGCCGAGGCATTTGGCGCGACCGCTGAAGTGGATTTTCGTGTGATCTTTGCGCCGGTGGTGAACAATCAGAAGGAAGCTGATTTTGCTGCGTCGATCTGTGCCGGTGTAGCGGGTGCGGAGAACGTGAATCGCAATCCAAACCTGATCGTGGCGTCGGAAGATTTTTCTTTCATGCTCGAACAAGTGCCGGGTTGTTACTTCAACATCGGCAATGGCGCTGGTGAAGGCGCTTGTGAGGTTCACAATCCTTCGTATGACTTTAACGATGGTGCGCTTGGGCTTGGTGCGAGTGTGTTTGCGCGTATCGTCGAAACGCGCTTGGCCGGCGCCTGATTGTCTGATTACCCGCCACCTGATTGTCTGTCGCCTGATTGCAGTTCCCCCGCGCATCACCCGATGTGTAACCAGTGAGGAGAGATGAGATGAACCGCCGCAAACTATTGCTCGCCGCCAACGCTATCGCACTCGGTTCACCAGTGATTGCGCCATTCACCGCGCCGCGCGCCGCCTTCGCGCAGGCCGGCAACTATCCGGACAAGCCGATCCGCCTCGTTGTCGCTGCCGCAGCGGGCGGTGGCGACGACATCCCCGCGCGCTTGCTCGCCGCCAAGATGAGCGAAGTGCTTGGCCAGCAAATGCTGATCGATAACCGCCCCGGTGCGGGCGGCATGATCGGCCAAACCTTTGTCGCCAAAGCGGTGCCCGACGGCTACACGTTGCTGCTTGCAGGCGGCTCGATGGCCGGCCAGCACTACGTCAACGCCAACATGGGCTACGACTTGCAGCGCGATTTCACGCCGGTCTCATTGATCGAGACGGTGCCTTGGGCCTTCGTCGCCAATCCGGCATTGCCGGTAAAGACGGTAAAAGAGTTCATCGCTTATGCCAAGGCGCGCCCCGGCAAGCTCAGCTACGGCACCATCGGCGCCGGGCAGATCCCCTACTGGAGCGTGCGCTTGTTCAACAGCATGGCCGGGATCGATGCGCTGGAGGTGCCGTACAAGTCGATTCCCGATGCACTGGTCGATCTGATTGCGGGCCGGCTCGACTATCTGTTTCCTGCGGTGTCAAACGCGGTTGGCAGCAAAGACAAAGTGCGCGTGATGGCAGTGACCTCGCGGGTGCGCGCCGAGGTGTTGCCCGACACGCCGACCATGATTGAATCCGGCCTGCCCGACTATGAAATGCCGGCCTGGCGCAGCATCATGGGGCCGGCCGGGATGAAACGCGAGGTCGTCGAAGTGCTCAACGCGGCGATGGTCAAGAGCCTGACCTCGCCTGACCTGCGCGAGAAGCTCGCCAAAACCGGCTCGGTGGCAACGCCGAGCACGCCAGACGAATTGCGCAAGCGCTACGAGGATTGGAGCCGCATCTTTGGCAAGATCGCCAAGGATGCCGGCTTGAAGCCGCAGTAGACAGAATCACGAAACACGCGCCGAGTGGCACCCCGCGCATCGACACGCGGACGCTATCATTCGACCCATGAACGTCATCATCATCGGCGGCGGAATCGGCGGGCTGGCCACCGCGCTCTCCTTGCACGCAGCAGGCATCGATTGCAAAGTCTACGAATCGTCCCCGGCGATCAAACCGCTCGGCGTCGGCATCAATCTGCTGCCGCACTCGGTGCGCGAACTCACTGAACTTGGTCTGCAGCCAAAACTCGACGCCATCGGCATTCGCACGCAAGAGCTGGTCTACGCCACCAAGCGCGGTGAGATCATTTGGCGTGAACCGCGTGGCATGTTGGCCGGCTATCAATGGCCGCAGTTCTCGATTCATCGCGGCGAGTTGCAAATGCTGCTGTATGAAGCCGTGCTGGAGCGGCTCGGACGCGCTGCGGTGGTGACGGGGCATCGAGCGGTGGATGTGACGCAGGGGGTGGCGTCGAGCGAGGCGGTCAATGGCGCGGTAGTCAACAGCAGCAGCAGGAACGGCACAAACGGCACGAACGGCACGAACGGCACGAACCGCAACGGCACAAGCCAACCGCAAGCGACCGTACATTTCGTCGACGCGGACGACGCGCCGCTGCCGTCCGCCAGCGCCGATCTGATAATCGCCTGCGACGGCATTCACTCCGCCATCCGCGCCAAATATCTACCCAACGAAGGTCCGCCAATCTGGAGCAAACGCATACTCTGGCGCGGCACCACGATTGCCAAACCTTTCCTCACCGGTGCGTCGATGATGCTGGCCGGTTACGCCTGGAAGAAGTGGGTCTGCTATCCGATCCGCGAATTGGACAGCGTAGCCGGCCCGAACGGAACCGAGCGGCGGCAGTTGATCAACTGGATCGCCGAACTCACGTTCGATTCCACCAGCCTGCACGCGCCACAAGACTGGAACCGCTTGGGCCGGCTCGAAGACTTCATGCCCGATTTTGAGAAATGGAATTTCGGCTGGATGCATGTAGCCGAAATGATCCGCGCCGCGTCCAGCGTTTACGAATACCCGATGAGCGACCGCGACCCGGCGCCAACCTGGAACTTCGGCCGCGTCACCTTGCTCGGCGACGCCGCCCACACGCTCTACCCGATTGGCTCGAACGGCGCATCGCAAGCGATTCTGGACGCGCGCAAACTCGCGTATGAATTGGCCACGCAATCGTCGATTGGCGCCGCGCTCAACGCCTACGAAGCCGAGCGCCTGCCTGCTACTGCCAAGCTGCTTGCCCTCACCCGCGCCGAAGGCCCTGATGCAGTAATGCAGCGTGTGGAAGAACGCGCGCCCGATGGCTTCGATGATCTTGAAAAAGTGTTGCCGCTGACAGAACGCGAAGAGATCGCAGCGCGCTACAAGCAGGCGGCCGGATTTGACATGCACACGCTCAATCGCAAACCTTCGCTATCGGTTGGGCCGCGTCGAGGTTAGCGGTCACCGCCTGATCAGGTGGTTATTCCACTTTCTCTTCCACCCAGCCGCGACTGGCCAGCATCGCCTCGAAGGTCTGCTTCTTGTAAGCCCCGCCAGCGACATAAGCGTCGAATTGGTTGAATGCCGCTACTTTGGTGCGCGATCCGCGGCGCGCCAGCAGTTCACTCCCTTTTGAATCAAGGAATGCCCAAGCCGGCACCGGGCTGCCCTTCAGATGCTTGATCGCATCGGCGCGACGCATGCGCGTGCCATCTGCCAAATCCATCATGTCGTCGGGGTTGCCGCGAATATCGAAGTAAGCCAGCACATAGTGCTCGGAATAAGTTTTGCGCAGATCTTCCGACGCGAACGTGTGCCGGTTGACGTAAACACAATATGGGCATTTCTTGAAACCGTAATACACAAAAACCGGTTTGTTTTGGCGTTTTGCGACCAGCAGCGCCTCGTTGTATTCAAGAAAATTCCAGCCCTCGGGCAACTCGGCCTGCGCGGTTGCGGCCATTCCTGCAAGACAAAACAGCGCAAACAAGCGCCATCGCCAGACACCCACGGCGCGCTTCGCCCCGGCGGCAAACCTGTAGCGCCAGACCGGCGATGATTCCATCACGCCCATTTGTTTCATCACTTTCCCCTCATCCGCGTCATGCCAACGCCTTGAACCCGATCGTTGCATGCGAGCCATCACAATAGGGCTTGTTTTTGGACGCACCGCAACGGCACAAAATGGTCTCAGTCAAGCGGCCGATGGTGGCGCCGGTGCCGGTGACAATTTCCATGTTTCCACTCACCGCGTAGGGGCCATTCTCGAGTGGTTCAACCTTGAGCACGCCATTGCGTTTGGACAGTGCCGGCATACTCGGACTTGGCGCCGCCTCGCCGCTTGCGACGAACTTCACTTGCTTGTGCGAGCCATCGCAATAGGGTGTGTTTTTCGAAGCGCCGCAGCGGCACAGGGTGGCGCGCTCAAGTTTGCCCCGGCCCTTGATGTCCAGTTCAGCATGCAATGCCAGCGGGCCGTTCTCGCGCATGCGCACGAGGTTGACGTCCGGCGCTTTTTCCAGCGCGCCGCCATCGTGGCGGCGGTAGGCCAATGCGCCCGACGGACACTGGCGAATCGTGTGCAACACGTTCTCGACCGTGTCGCCATCCGGTTTGATCCACGGCCCTGGCACGTTGGCCAGAAAAACCGCCGGCGCGCCGAGCACACAATAGCGCGCGTGAATGCAGCGCTTGCCGTCAAACGTGATCGTCACCGACTTGCCAGTGGTGCTGGAAATACCGCCACCATCGGCCGCAGCCACGTCGCTCGCGCCCTGCTGCGCCAATGCCTCTATCGGCAGAATCGACAATCCGGCTGCCGATCCGCCCAGCAACAAGCGGCGCCGACTGCCCGACGGCAAATCAACGTTTTCGACCATGTCACCGCGACTTGGCGATTCGGTTTTGTTCATGCTGGCTCTCCCGGGTGAATACTGAGCAGATTAAGTACGCCGCTTAGGTGCCCCAAGCTGACAGCAGTATCCTGCACCGGGCGACTAGCGTCAATACGAATTTGATTCGGCGCGGACTGGCAGTTTCACGCTGGGATAGCGGGACGGACTGGCGCTGCCACACCGATCAACGCCGCATCAATCAGCGTTGCCAGTGGCTCCGGCGCAATCGCAGCCGGAGCAACGGCGCAAGGCTCGTCATCAAATGCGATATCACCGCCGGCATCTGCTATCCCGCTCGCCGAGAGTGAGCGAAACCCAAACAACTTCGCATCCATCAAATGCGACGGCGCGACGCTGCCAATGCTGGTCGCAATCGACTCAATCCGTCCGGGAAATTTTTTCTGCCAGTCCGCCAGCATGTGCTTCACCTCGCGCCGCTGCAAGGTCTCTTGCGCGCCACACAGGTTGCAGGGAATAATCGGAAACGCGTTTACTTCGGCATACCGTTCGAGATCAGCTTCTTTCACATACGCAAGCGGGCGGATCACGATGTGCCGGCCATCATCTGAAACCAGCTTGGGCGGCATCGCCTTCAGACGGCCATTGAAGAACATGTTGAGGAACAGGGTTTCGAGAATGTCGCCTTGATGATGCCCGAGTGCGATCTTGGTTGCCTTCAACTCATCGGCAACACGATACAAAATGCCGCGCCGCAGGCGAGAGCACAGCCCGCAAGTGGTCTTGCCCTCGGGGATCACGCGCTTGACGATGGAGTAGGTGTCCTGCACTTCGATATGAAATTCAACACCGCGCGCACGCAAATAATCGGGCAACACGTGCTCGGGAAACCCCGGCTGCTTTTGATCCAGATTGACGGCGATGATGTCGAAGCGGATCGGTGCGCGCTGCTTGAGCAATAGCAACACTTCGAGCAAGCCATAGCTGTCTTTGCCGCCCGACAGGCAGACCATCACGCGGTCGCCCTCTTCGATCATGTTGTAGTCGCCAATCGCGCGGCCGACTTCGCGGCACAGGCGCTTTTCCAGCTTGTTGTCGCTGTAGGCGGCTTTTTGTTCGCTGCGGGTGCGCGGCGCTTTAATCGACTCGATGACTGCACTCATTGCTTTCCTTCCGGCGGGCGAATGTTCGGTGTACAAACGTCGCCGCCTACAAATAAATCGAACGCCCGCCGTCCACCGCGAGAATCTGGCCGGTGATGTAGCCGGCGTCACTCATCAAATAGACCACCGCTTTGGCGACTTCGTCCTCGCCGCCTTCCCGCTGCAACGGCGTGGTCGAGAGAATGCGCGCGCGCTCGGCGGGCGGGTATTGCGCGGCGGCGGCCGGGTCGTCCGGCCACTTGATCGCGCCGGGCGCGACGCCGTTGACGCGCACTTCCGGTGCCAGCTCCAACGCCAGCGCGCGCGTCAGCCCGGCCAGCCCGGCCTTCGCCGCCGTGTAGACGACGTGGTCTTTGAGCGGGCGGTCGGCATGGATATCGACAATGTTGACAATCGCGCCGCGCGACTGCTTCAACGCTGGTGCGGCGGCTTGCGCGAGGAACAACGGCGCTTTCATATTGCTCGCAATCAGATCGTCCCACGCGGCACTGGTGATGCTGCCAAGCGGTGTCGCATAAAACCCCGACGCGTTATTGACCAAGCCATCGAGCCGGCCAAACACGCCAAGAGCCGCTTCCACCAAGGTTTTCAGGCCATCAACCTCGGACAAGTCCATCCCATGCGCCTGTGCGGAGTGGGGCCGGCGCGTATTGAGTTCCGCCACCAACGCCTCCGCCTCATCACGCGAGCGGCCGTAGTGAATCAGCACGTTGCCGCCGGCCGCGTGCAGTCGGCGCACAATCGCCGCGCCTACGCGCTTGGCCGCGCCGGTGACGAGATAAGCCTTGCCGGAAAGATTGTTCATGAATGCCAGGTTGCGGGACAAACTGCGGGGTGAAGCCGGTAACATCGCGATTTTACTGTGTGGCTTGTCCGCGCCTGACTCTCTTGCAACGCTCCGCACAACTCCCCGAACCCGATGCCGCCGCACGTAACGCCAGTGCCGAGTTGTCGGCGCTGATCCGTAGTGAGATCGAAGCCGCAGGCGGCGCAATTTCGTTCGCCCGCTATATGGAGCTGGCGTTGTACACACCGAACCTCGGCTACTACTCAGGCGGCGCGGCGAAGTTTGGCGCAGCAGGTGACTTTGTCACCGCGCCGGAAATCTCGCCTTTGTTTGGCCAAGCGCTGGCGCGGCAGGTGGCGCAAGTTTGCGCGGCAAGCGCGCCACTGGTGGTGGAATTTGGCGCGGGCAGCGGCAAGCTCGCGGCGCACGTATTGCTCGAACTCGAACGCCTCGGCGCACCCTGCGAGCGCTACGCCATCCTCGAACTGTCCGGTGCATTGCGCGCCTGGCAACGCGACACGGTCAGTGCGCTCGCAGCGCATCTGGCGCACAAGATCGAATGGCTCGACACGTTGCCCGAGAGTATCGAGGGCTGCATCATCGCCAACGAAGTGCTCGACGCGATGCCGGTGCATCTGATCACCTGGCGCGACGCGGGTGCGGGAGAACGTACGCACGAGCAGGCGCGCGAGCAAATGGTGACGGCGACGGCAGACGGTTTCGCGTTGATCGAGCGCGAACTCGCTCACGCGTTGCAATCTGACACTACCGCTCTCACCCGAGAACACACCCTGCCCGATGGCTACACCAGCGAACTCCACGCCGCCGCGCGCGCTTGGACGCGCGAAATCGCGCAGCGCCTCACGCGCGGCGCGGCACTGCTGATCGACTATGGCTTCCCCGCTGCCGAGTATTACCACCCGCAGCGCGCCACCGGCACCCTCAAGGCCCACTACCGGCACCACTCAATCGACGATCCGTTCTATTGGCCTGGCTTGTCGGACATCACCGCGCACGTCGATTTCACTGCCATCGCACTCGCCGCGCAAGACGCCGGCCTCAATGTTGACGGCTATACGACGCAGGCGCAATTTTTGATTCACTGCGGCATCACGCAACTGCTGGAGCGCACAGCCCCGCCGGACGCAGCGAGCGATGCGCGCCACTATCTCAACGCCGTCAATCAAGTGCAGCGCCTGCTCTCGCCCGCCGAGATGGGCGAGTTATTCAAAGTGCTGCTGGTGTCGAGAGGCGTGAACGAAGACTGGCTCGGCTTTGTCAGCGGCAATCGCGTGCATACGCTATGAACATGTTGCGGCCCACCTCATCTCGCATGGCGCTCGTTACACCGACGGCGCTGGTTTCACTGGCGGCGCTCGTTACGCTGACAGCCATCGCAGTGGCTTCGCCCAGCCTGGCCGCCGATGACCCGCTGCAAACCGCACGCACCCGCTGGGAGCAGAGCACGCACGGAGAAATGCTGAAACGGATTCTGCCGCCGGGCATCGAAGCGCGCCAATTGCCAGAGCCGAAATCGCGCGGCGCACAGCTCACCGTGCGTTACTGCGTGCAATGCCACAACCTCGCGCCACCGGCGATGCATCACGCCGAAAAATGGCCGCAGATCGTCGCCCGCATGACGCCGCGCATGCAGGGCAAAGGCAATATGGGCGCGGTAATGAAAGACCTGATGGCCGGCGTGGCAGCGCCGTCAGACGACGAGACCCGCGTGATCACCGCGTATTTGCAAAAGCACGGGCAGAAGCACATCGAGCAAACCGCCTTGCCCGAAGCCAACAAAACGCAGGCGTGGGCGCACTACACCCAAGCGTGTTCGCAATGCCACATCGCGCCCGACCCGAAACGCCACACCCGCGCCGAGTGGCCGCACGTAGTGGCGCGGATGGAAAAAAACATGGAGTGGATGAACCGCGTGGTCGGCTCCAAGCCCAGTCCGCGCGAGCCGCAGTACACGCGCGAGGAGATCGTCGCGTACTTGCAAAAGTACGCGCGGCGCTGAAACTCAGCGCCGCTCAAACCACCCAACTGTGCCGCTCTTATGCTGCTGGCACCGCCATCCCACGCTGCACCGCCGGCCGCGCGCTGATCGCATCGAACCAGCGCTTCACATTCGGGAACTCGTTCAAGTCCACCTGATGCCACTCGAAGCGCGCGATCCACGGATAGGTCGCCATGTCGGCAATGCCGTACTCGCCCGCCGCGAGAAATTTTTCAGAAGACAGGCGCTTGTCGAGCACGCCATAGAGCCGCCGCGTTTCGTTGTGATAACGCTTGATGCCGTATTCAATTTTTTCCGGCGCGGCGCGCATGAAGTGATGGGTCTGGCCAAACATCGGGCCGACCCCGCCCATCTGGAACATCAGCCATTGCAGCGCTTCGTATTTGCCGCGCACGGACTTGGGCATGAATTTGCCGGTCTTGCCGGAGAGATAAAGCAAAATTGCGCCGGACTCGAACACGTTGATCGGCTTTCCATCCGGACCATCGGAATCAACAATTGCCGGAATCTTGCTGTTCGGATTAATCGCAATGAACTCGGGTGTGAACTGGTCAACGTTCTTGCCGATCGCAATCGCGTGCGTGTTGTACTTCAATTTGCACTCTTCGAGCATGATGGAAATCTTGCGGCCGTTCGGGGTGCTCCAGGTGTAGAGGTCGATCATGCTGGCTCCGGTTGAAGTGAGTGAAGATGAAGGTAGGCGTGAAAGAATGAAATTCGATTGGGCCTGGAGAGGAGAACTTGGCCAAGAATAGCTTCCAGAGCGGATCTCCAGTCAGTTAACAATCAGTCGTTGGTGATGCCGGCCTGCTTGACGACCTTTCCCCACAACGCGTACTCACGCAAAATCTTGTCTGCAAATTCTTTTTGCGTCGAGGGTACTGACTCCATGCCGTGCTCCTTGATCTGCTCGCGGATTGCCGGGTCGGAGAGTGCCTTGACCAGCTCACGGTTCCAGCGCTCGCCCAATTCGCGCGACATCGCGGCGGGCGCGACGAACGCGTACCAATTGGTGACGTCGTAGCCGGCATAGGTTTCGGAGATGGCGGGCACATCGGGCAGTGCGTCCGAACGCTTCAGGCTGGTGACCGCGAGGGCGCGAATTTTGCCGGCCTTGATCTGCGGCACGGCGGTCGGCGCAGAGGCAAACACCGAGGGCACCTGATTGCCGAGCAGATCAGTCATCGCCGGCCCACCGCCTTTGTACGGCACGTGGGTCAGGTCGATCTTGGCGATCGATTCGAGCAGCGCGCCACCCAGATGGCCGGTCGAGCTGATGCCGGACGTGCCATACGCAATCGCGCCGCCCTTTACTGC
>JAYVSR010000249.1:0-10898 GCA_043775155.1 Burkholderiales bacterium
CCGTCACCCGCGCGCTCTAACAAAATCGCTTTGAAGTCTTTGTTCTGATCCAGGCCGATGCCGTCGAGCACGTAGCGCGAGAGGATCACCAGGCCCGAACCGGCGGCACCGAACGCGACCGACTGGCCCTTCAAATCAGCCATGCTGCGATACGGACTGTCCTTCTTGACGATGAAGAAACCCGGCGACGAATACATCGCCGCAATGATGCGCATGTTGGCCGGCGCGCGGCCGATGCCAGCGAAGGCCTCGTAGGCCGCTTCGCCCTGCACCAGCGCGATGTCAACGCCGTCTTTTTCGAGCAACGGAATGTTCTCGGCGCTGCCCTTGGTGTTGCGCGGCATGACCTGGAGTGTCGGCTCCATCTCGTTGATCACGGCGGTGAATGCATCGCCATAGACCGGGAAGCCGCCGCCGGGCGTGGCGGTGGCGAGCGAGACGGTGGTTTTGGTTTGTGCGGCGGCGCCCGGCGGCACCGCCAACATGGCACAAAACGGGAGCAGGAGGGTACGTAAATTGATGCTCATGTTGTCTCCAAAAAATGGATAGCGTTGATGTCGTTATCCGCACCGCACTATAAGCCCGCAGTCCGGCCCGCAGTCCGGCCCGCAGTTCAGCCAGCGCACAATCACTACTGAACCACAGAGGGGAAAATGGTCAAGAGTGGCTTATACCAACAGTTTCCGGCCAGTCAAACGAACCCTGCAGGCTTATTCCCCTGTGTGTACCGCGTCCGCCAGCGTTGCCAGCGGCAAATACATCGACAGCGGTCGCGCGGCGAACGGGGCAAATCCAAGTTTGCGGTAAAAAGCCGCCGCCCGTTCATGCTTGGCATCAACCACGACCGCGTAGATGCCGACGCGCGCGGACAATTCGACCGCCAGCGCCAGACCATGCCGCAACAACCTGCGGCCCAGCCCGGTTCCTTGAAACCTGCGGTCCACCGCCAAGCGGCCAATGCGCAAAATGGGTACCGGGTAGCGCGGCAGCTTCAAACCGTCCGGCAATTCGCTTGCGAGTACGGACGCCGCGTTGATCGAATAGAACCCAGCAATGCGCGCCGGTAGATCGTCCGGGACGGCGACATAGGTGCGGTTGAAACCTCGCTCTTGCTGCTGCCGCGCGTAGCGGTGAATGTATTCGTCCAAAGCAGTTTCGCCGCAAGAAAACTCCGCGCGCCGGTGCGCGGTGCCGAGCGCCTCGAATCGAAATGGAGGTGACGTCACGCGCCACCAACTCAAACTGAACGCATCAGACGTTTTAGTGCTGCGTTGGGTTTGGGCGGGCGGTCGAGCGCCCGCGCGAACGCCGTCAGGTCTGCTGCGCTGAGTACCAGCATTTCCTGCTGCTGCAGATGCTGCCGCGCCGCGTCGTAAGCGCTTTGCGCAACGAACGCTGAGACGGTAGTGCCAAGCGACGCCGCCGCGCGGGCAATGACTTCTTTTGCTGCCGCACTAGCGCGCAGATGCACGCGGCCATCGACAGGAGGGCGGCGGCGTGTGGCGGTGGCGGTGGCGGAATGGTTGGCGGGCATAACCAACTCCCAATAAATTCAAGATGAAATTATTGTACGCCAATTCGACGTACAACTCTACGATCCGCCCGCACCAACGGTTTCCGGTCGATTACAAGTGCCGCCTAATCGTATTTCCGCGCGTCCTCGATCACCTTGCCATCATTCGGCAATTCCCCCGGCGTGACGAACTGCACTTCGCCGCGCAGCTTGGTGATGTCACGTAGCGAGGCGGCAATCGACTCCTGTAACTGCGGCACGGTCCAATCGCCGACTTCAACTTTGAGCGTCATCCGGTCGTTCGCCATTTCGCCTTCGATCACCAATCGTGCTTTGCCAATCTCGGCATGACGCTTGACGATCTCGGCTACATGGCCGGGCTGGACGAACATGCCCTTCACTTTCGTCGTCTGATCGGCGCGGCCCATCCAGCCTTTGATGCGGGTATTGGTGCGACCACAGGGCGACTGGCCTGCCATCACTGCCGATAAATCGCCAGTGCCAAAACGAATCAACGGGTAATCAGGATTGAGCGTGGTGATGACGATTTCGCCCACTTCACCCTCGGCCACGACATCGCCAGTGCCGGGCCGCACGATTTCGAGAATCAGTTCTTCGTCGAGGATCATGCCTTCCGATTTGTCCGTCGAGGCTTCCGACTCATATGCGATGTTGCCCAGATCGGCGGTGCCGAAAAAATTGAGCACGGTGGTCAAGCCATTGGCTTTGAGCCACTGCCGCAAACTCGGCGTCAATGCGTCGCCGCCAGTGACTGCGCGTTTGATCGGAAACGGCTTGCCCAGCTCGATGAATTTTTCTACGAGGATGCGCAGAAACGCCGCCGTGCCGACGTAAGCCGTCGGCTGCAAATCGATGATCGCCTCGATCTGCTGCTCGGTGTTGCCGACTCCCGCCGGGATCACCGCGCAACCCAATTTCATTGCGCCCGACTCGATCATGCTGCCGGCCGGCGTCAGGTGATACGAGAAAGTGTTGAAGAGGATGTCGCCTTCGCGAAACCCGGCGGCGAACAGTGCGCGCGCGGTACGCCAGTAATCGTCGCGGCGGCCTTCGGGTTCGTAGATCGGGCCGGGCGACATGAATATCTTGCGCACTTGCCCCGGCTGCTTCGCCACCAGACCACCAAACGGCAGCGCCGTGCGTTGCAACGCCTTGAGGTCTGATTTGCGCGTCACCGGCAGTTTGGCGAGCGCCGCGCGCGTGTTCACGCTGCGCGCATCGACACCGGCAAGAATGGTGGCAAAGCCGGGGGCGTTGGCTTGCGCGTTGGCGATCTGGGCGGGCAGCGCGTTGAGCAACGCAGCTTCGCGTTCGGCCGGGGTGCGAGTCTCAAGCGCGTCGTAATGAGTGGTCATGATTGATCCAGGATTGATCAGGTTGAATGGCTGGTGTTGCAAATGACAAGCCCCGCAAATGCGGGGCCGTCGTCATTGGAGATACCGCTGCGCCGGGCCGACGTCAGGCGAGCCAGCGCTTGCGCCGCTTGTAAAACTTGGCGTCACGAAAATTCTTCCGCTGCCCGGACGACACCCCGAGATAAAACTCTTTCACGTCTTCGTTGCTGGCAAGGTAGGACGCATCGCCGTTCATCACGATCCGACCGTTCTCCAAAATGTAGCCGTAGTTTGAATAGCGCAACGCGACGTTGGTGTTCTGCTCGGCCAGAAGGAAGCTCACGCCTTCCTTGCTGTTGAGGTCTTTGACGATCTCGAAAATTTCCTCAACGATCTGTGGCGCCAAGCCCATTGACGGTTCGTCGAGCAAGATCATGGTGGGGCTGGCCATCAACGCGCGGCCAATCGCCGTCATCTGCTGTTCGCCGCCCGAGGTGTAGCCGCTCTGGCTGGTCCGCCGGGTCTTCAAGCGTGGAAAGTAGGCGTAGACCTTGTCGAGGCTCGCTTCAATTTCGCCGCGCGAGGCGTTGCGGGTGTAGGCACCGGTCAACAGATTTTCTTCAACCGACAAGTGGGCGAAACAATGCCGCCCTTCCATCACTTGCACCACACCGCGTTTGACCAGGTCATACGGCGTCAGGCTATCGATCCGCTCTCCCTTGTACTCGATGAAGCCCTTGGTCACCTCACCACGCTCACCCTTGAGCAGCCGCGACACCGCGCGCAAGGTGGTGGTTTTACCAGCACCATTGCCACCGAGCAGAGCGACGATGCCACCTTGCGGAACGGTGAACGACACGCCCTTCAACACCAGGATCACGTGGTTGTAGATCACTTCGATGCCGCTGACCGAGAGCAAAACGGGCGGCGACGCCGGTGCAGAGACTGGCTGAGGAGTACTCATGGAAAACCCATCAAAAAATTGGGGAAAGGCCACCGCTTTAGGCAGCGGCCTTTCGGGGTTACATCATTGCAACACTGCGTTGCAACACTGCTCTTACCAAGGCAGCCCTTATTTGGCCGACGCCATCTCTTTACCGCAATCACGCGCGGTGAGCTTTTTCTCCGCCGCATACTTGACCGCCGAAGCTTTAATCATCGGCTTGATGATTTGCATGTCTGCGGAATACCGGTCAGCACCCACTACCCACTTCGCGCCGTCCCACGAGTGAACCCGCGCCGAGCTGCCGCCTTCGTGGTCGACACAAGACGTGCTGATCGGGTCAGCGTAACCGGCGAAGCCGATGGCTGCCAGCGCCTTATCATCGAGCGCGAGGTTCTCAAGGCCCCACTGAATTTCTTCGCCCTTGAGCGGCTTTTTGCCGTACTTGGTCTGCGCGCGCTTGACGCCTTCAACGCTCATCATCGCCGCCACCAGACCGCGGTTGTACAGCACTTCGCCGACTTCTTTTTTGTCACCCGTGCCCTGGCCCTTGTCGTACACATGCTTGAGCACGTCCTGATGCACTTTGCCCTGGCCGGCTGGCGCCATGAAGGTCAACGCGTTGTAGCCCTTGGCACCGTCGCCTGCGGGGCGTACATCGGGTTCAGCACCGGCCCACCAGACACCGTACATCTTGTCGCGCGGGTAACCGACTGCCACCGCCTCCTTGATCGAGGTCGAGTTCATCACGCCCCAGCCCCACAGGAGCACATAATCGGGACGGTTTTGGCGTACTTGCAGCCAGGTGGCTTTTTGCTCGACCCCAGGGTGCGTCACCGGCAGCAACGACAGGTCATAGCCGTGCATCTTGGCGCGCTCTTGCAACAGCGCAATCGGCTCTTTGCCGTACGGGCTGTCGTGATACACCAGCGCGATTTTCTTGCCTTTCAACTTGTCGACGCCGCCTTCTTTTTTGGCGATGTGCTGAATCAGCATGTCAGCCGCGCCCCAGTAGGTGCCGCCGAGCGGGAAGTTGTATTTGAAGGTCTGGCCGTCCACCGAGTCAGCGCGGCCATAGCCGGCCGTGATGATTGGTATTTTGTCGGTAAACGATTTATCGGTCAGCGCAAACGTGATGCCGGTAGAGAGCGGGTGGAACACCGATGCGCCGGTCGGGCCTTTGCCCTTGAGACGCTCGTAGCACTCAACGCCACGGTCGGTGGCGTAGCCGGTCTCGCACTCTTCAAACGTGATCTTGACGCCGCCGATGCCGCCGTCGCGGGCATTGACCATCTTCAGGTAATCGACGTAGCCGTTGGCGAACGGCACGCCATTCGGCGCATAAGCGCCAGTGCGGTACGACAACACCGGGAAGAACTGTTCCTTGGCTTGCGCGTATGCCGCAGTCACCATCGACGCCGAGAGCGTCACGGTTGCGGCAGCCAGTGCGAGATGTTTCAACATGTCTGTCTCCTTGTAGGTGAAACGATGAAAAAACGGTTGCTTGTTCGACAACTCTTGGAAAAATAATACGTGAATCTCTCAGATTCGGGGTTTGGAAGGGAGTTCCCGGCTCAATGCGGGAACGGCCACAAGCGCAACTTCTCCTTGCCAATCGCCCACAGGCGCGCGATGCCAAGCGGCTCGACGATCAAAAAGAACACGATCAACGCGCCGAAAATCATGAACTCCAGATGCGAGGCCATCGCGGTGCCGACATTGAAGCCAATGTTGTTGAGCAGCGGCAGCATCTGGTTGAGTACCAACGGCAACAGCACGATGAATGCCGCGCCGATAAAGCTGCCGAGGATCGATCCCATGCCGCCGATGATGATCATGAACAACAGATTGAGCGAGAAGTTGATCGAGAACGCGGCCGGCTCCCACGAACCCAGATGCATGAACCCCCACAGGGCGCCGGCCACGCCGGCGTAAAACGCGCTCACGGCAAAGGCGGTCAGCTTGGCGTACATCGGGCGGATGCCGATCACCTCGGCCGCCACATCCATGTCGCGCATCGCCATCCAGGAGCGGCCGATGTGGCCGCGCACCAGGTTTTTTGCCATCAGCGCAAACACGATCACCACCGCAACCACGAAAAGATATTTTTCCACCGGCGTATCGATGATCCAGCCGAGCATCTCGACCGGCGCGGTGGACACCGAACCAGACGACGAATAGTTGGTGAACCACTTGACGCGGGCAAATACCCAGTCGATAAAAAACTGCGCCGCCAACGTGGCTACACCGAGGTAGAGTCCCTTGATCTGCAAACTCGGCAGGCCAAACAAGATGCCCACCAGCGCCGAAATGAAACCTGCCAGCACCAGTACGACGATGAAATTGAGACCGGGGAAATGCACCACGACGTTGTAGGCAGCGTAGGCACCGACCGCCATGAAGGCGGCGTGGCCGAGCGAAATCTGGCCGCAGTAACCGACCAGCAAGTTGAGGCCGATGGCGGCGAGCGCGACGATCAGGAACGGAATCAGGATCGCGCGGAACATGTAGTCCGACGCCAAGTGCGGCACGGCAATGAGCGCAAACGCGATCAGGCCGAAGATGAACCAGCGGTCCTGGCGAATGCCCAAGATCTGCTGGTCGGCGGTGTAGCTGGATTTGAATTGGCCGTTTTCGCGGTAGAACATGGTTAGATAGCTTCCGGTAGACGGTTAGACGCGGTCGATATGTTTCTCGCCGAACAAACCCTCGGGTCGAACCATCAGGAACAATAAGGCCAGCACATAGGCGAACCAGTTTTCGATGCCGCCACCGGCGAGATCGAAGGCCTTGATCAACACCGGGCCCAAAAATACTTCAGAAATTTTTTCGCCAACGCCGATGATCAACCCACCCAAAATCGCACCGGGGATCGAAGTGAAGCCACCCAGAATCACCACTGGCAGCGCCTTCAAGGCCAACTGCGAAAGCGAGAATTGCACCCCCAGTTTGGAACCCCACACCATGCCGGCCACCAGCGCAACAAACCCGGCCACGGCCCAGACGATGACCCAGATGCGATTGAGCGGAATCCCGATCGACTGCGCCGCCTGATGATCGTCCGCCACCGCACGCAGCGCGCGGCCGGTCGCGGTCTTCTGAAAAAACAGCGCTAGCGCCAGCACCAGCGTCGCCGCGATCACGGTCGCCACCAGGTCTTCCTTGCTGATCAAGATGCCGCCCTGAAACATCGACTCCAGAATCATCGTTGGGTCTTTGGAAATGCCAAGGTCAATCTTGTAAATGTCGCTGCCCCAGATGGTCTGGCCGAAACCGTCGAGGAAGAAGGTCACGCCCAGCGTCGCCATCAACAACGCTACCGGGTCTTGCGCCACCAGCGGGCGCAGCACGACGCGCTCGATCACCCAGGCGAGAAGAATCATGATCCCGGTAGCGAGAATGAACGCTACGATCAGCGCCGGAAAACCGGCCGGAATGCCAGTCCAGCCGGGTAGCCACTCGGCCAAGCGCGCCAATGCCAGCGCGGCGAACAACACCATCGCGCCTTG
Organism: Burkholderiales bacterium; assembly: GCA_043775155.1. Lineage (GTDB taxonomy): Bacteria > Pseudomonadota > Gammaproteobacteria > Burkholderiales > JAEUOS01 > CANJDH01. The sequence goes on from JAYVSR010000249.1 coordinate 7,321, forward strand.
CGCAAAGTTGAAGACGCCGGAGGCTTTGAAAATCAGCACAAAACCCAGCGCCACGAGGGAATAAAGCACGCCGGCCATCAAACCGCCCAGCGTGACCTCAAGGAAAAAGCCCAGCGGCTGGCCACCCAGCAGCGGCGCGATCAACCCGAGGCCAAGCACTGCGCCCAAGGCGATCACCGGCCCATTTTTTTTCGTTGCCATGTTGATGTTGTGTCCTGTTGGTTTCTGGTCCGGGCGGGTTCAATGGCTGACGCCAAGATAAGCCTTGATCACTTCCGGATCATTGCGCACCACATCGGGGGTGCCATCACCGATTTTTTTGCCATAGTCGAGCACCACGACGCGATCCGAAATATCCATCACCACGCTCATGTCGTGCTCGATCAGGACGATGGTGGTGCCAAACTCGTCGTTGATGTCGAGGACGAAACGGCACATGTCCTGTTTTTCTTCCATGTTCATGCCGGCCATCGGCTCGTCGAGCAGCAGCACCTGCGGTTGCGCGGCGAGTGCGCGCCCGAGATCGACGCGCTTTTGCAGACCGTAAGGCATGCGCCCAACCGGGGTTTTGCGATACGCCTGAATTTCAAGAAAGTCGATGACGTGTTCAACAAACGCGCGCTCACGCAATTCTTCGGCACGCGCTGGCCCCAAATGAAACGCCTGCGCCAGAATGCCGGTTTTCATTTTCAAATTGCGCCCGGTCATGATGTTGTCGAGCACGCTCATGCCCTTGAATAGCGCAAGGTTCTGAAACGTGCGCCCAATCCCGTTCTCGGCGGCGTGGTGCGTGTCCATGTCGCGTCGCACTTCACCCTTGTAGATGATCTCGCCTTCTTGCGGGTGATAAACGCCGTTGATGCAATTGAGCATCGAACTTTTGCCGGCGCCGTTCGGGCCGATGATGGCGCGCACTTCATGCTCGCGCACGTCAAACGAAATGTTTTGCAGCGCCTTGACGCCGCCAAACGAGAGCGAAATGTTTTTCACGTCGAGGATCACCTCGCCGATCTTGCGTGTATGCATCAGGCGGCCTTTTTGACGGCGGGGAAGATTTTTGCGTCGAGGATTTTCAGCGTCGCGCTGACCATGCCGGTGCGGCCATCTTCGAACTTCACCTGGGTCTCGATGTACTGCTCTTTTTTTCCGGTGTAAAGGGCGTCGATCAGCGTGCCGAATTTTTCGCCGATGAAACCGCGCCGCACTTTCGAGGTGCGCGTGAGTTCGCCGTCGTCGGCATCGAGTTCTTTGTGCAAAATCAAAAAGCGCTTGATCTGCGACGCCGCGAGCAGCTCCTCGCCGGCCAGATCGGCATTCACCTTCTCAACGCATTCGCGGATCAGGTCATGAATCGCCGGCTGGGTGGTCAGATCAACATAGCCGCTATACGGCATGCCACGCCGCTCGGCCCAGTTGCCCACCGCTTCCATTTCGATGTTGATGAAGGCGGTGCATTGGTCGCGCTTGTCGCCGAACGCCACCGCCTCTTTGATGTACGGAAAGAACTTCAATTTGTTCTCGATGTACTTGGGCGCGAACATCGCGCCCGCCGCCATCTTGCCGACATCCTTGGCGCGGTCGATGATCCGCAAGTGGCCTTCAGAGTCGAGAAAACCGGCGTCGCCGGAGTGATACCAGCCGTCGTTGGTCAATACTTCGGCGGTAGCTACAGGGTTCTTGTAATACTCCTTCAACAACCCCGGCGACTTGATCATCACTTCACCATTGCCGGCGATTTTGATCTCGACGCCGGCCACCGGCGGGCCGACCGTATCGGCGCGCACCTGGCCGTTTGGCTGCACGCAGACGAACACCGCGGTCTCGGTCGAGCCGTAGAGTTGCTTGAGATTGATGCCGAGCGAGCGATAGAACTTGAACAAGTCTGGCCCAATCGCCTCGCCCGCCGTGTAGGCGACACGCACGCGGGTCATGCCGAGCACATTGCGCAGCGGGCCATAGGTGGTGAGGTCGCCAATCTGGTACAGCACGCGATCTACGAACGATACGGGCTTGCCATCGAGAATGTCGCTGCCCGCGCGCTCCGCCACGCGCATGAAAAATTTGAACAGGTTACGTTTGATCGCGCTCGCGTCTTCCATCCGGATGGTGACCGAGGTGAGCAGGTTTTCGTAGACCCGCGGCGGGGCGAAGTAGTAGGTCGGCCCGATCTCGCGCATGTCGGTGGTGACGGTGCTGGCCGCTTCCGGACAGTTGATGCAAAAGCCCGCAACCAGCGCCTGCGCGTAAGAAAAAATGTTTTGCCCAATCCAGGCCGGCGGCAAATAGGCCAGCACTTCTTCGTTTTCGGTCAGGCCTTCCATCTCGCAACCGGCGCGGGCGCGGTCGATCAAGGCTGCGTGCGTATGCACCACGCCCTTGGCGTTGCCGGTGGTGCCGGAGGTGTAGAACATCGACGCCGCATCACTGGCTTTGCCCTTGGCAATTTCTTCGGCAAAAAATTGTGGATGCGCAGCGTCGTACGCGCGCCCGGCTTCCTGCAATTTCTCGAACGACATCAACTCAGGTTGCGTGTAGTGGCGCAGACCGCGCGGATCGTCGTAAAAAATGTGCGCGACCTGTTTGGCGGTTTGGCCGATCTCCAGCACCTTATCGACCTGCTCCTGGTCTTCGACCAGCGCATGACGAATCTCGGCGTCCTGAAACACGTAGAGCAGCTCGGGTGCGGTCGCGTCTTGATACAAGCCGACGGGAATCGCGCCGAGGCATTGTGCGGCAGCGGTGGTCCAATAAATGCGCGGACGGTTCGTGCCGATGATCGCGATGTGATCGCCGCGCTTCAAGCCCTGCGACGCCAGGCCGCAGGCGAGCGCGCGCACCTCGGCCAGCACTTGGCTCCAGCTCCAGGTCTGCCAGATGCCTAAATCTTTTTCGCGAATCGACGGATGCGCACCGCGCACAGCAGCGTGGTGCAACAACAGCTTCGGAAACGTATCGGCCGAAGCTGCCGGCGCGGATCTGACCATGTTCATGTTTGTCTCCGTATCGCTCGCGGCTGAACTGGCCACGGCGGGATTGTTTGTTGCACTGCCGCGTATCGCGCGGCTTGGTGCGGCTGCATTCTAACCCTACGCGCCGGCCCGGCCGCCGGATTTGACAGTCTTGCGTTTTGGCAAAAATACCGCGCGGTTGCCGTCCCGCAAAGGCCGCTATGATAGGGAGCATGTCGTCTTGCGGTTGTCATCCGCCTGACAATTTAGCCGCACATCGTAGCTGCACATCGTGGCTGCACATCGTGGCTGCACAACGTAGCCGCACAACGCTCCCGCACAGTCTCCGTACATGTCCGCACTGCTCGCCGCCCTCCAAGCTTCCGTCTGGGGCAATACCCTGAACGAAGACGAGTTGCGCGCCGCTGCCGCCGAGACAATCATCAGGGTGATCGCGCCAGGCGCCTATGTGTGCCGCAAGGGCGCGCCGGTGGAGGCGTGGATCGGCGTGCTCGATGGCTTGGTCAAGATGAGCAGCCTCTCGCCCGAGGGCAAGCCGATCACCTTTACCGGTGTGCCGGCGGGCGGCTGGTTTGGCGAAGGTTCGCTGCTTAAGTATCCAGAAAACCG
>JAYVSR010000250.1:0-23210 GCA_043775155.1 Burkholderiales bacterium
GGTGTTCGCCCCGGACAAATTCACGCTCATGTCCTGCGCCAGCATGACCTCGATCTCCTGGCGCAAAGCGTCGAGATGCAGCACTTGCTTCATCAGGCCACGTTCGGTTTCTTGCAGTTCATTGACGCGTGAGGTCAAGGTGTCGGTCGCCATGTAGATCCGCTTGATCGAGTCGATCCGGCGTTTTAACTGCTGCTGGCGCTCTTTGATCTGTGCTTCGAGCGGGTTCATCACCGCTTTGAGCCAGCCTTCAGCATCGCGATTGGCGATCTCGAACGCCTGTTGAATCCGCCCGGCGACGACACTGAAAAACTGGCGCGTCAGCGTCTTCTCGTAGCTGGTGATCATCGACAGCGCGCCAAAACGTTTTTTGAAACTTGTCTCGACGCGTTCGAGTTCTTTCATGTAGCGCAGCATTGAGTAGGGCGGCGGCACCGCCAGCTTGAGGCCGAAGTCACCGGTAAATTTTCTGTAAATTGTTTCGACCATTTTGGTGATGTCGGCGACGACCGCGTTGGAGTGTTCGAGCAACGCGCGGTTGTGCGCAAAAAAACCGCGCATCGCATCGAGCACACCCGACGAGAACGAAGCGGCGTCGATGCTGGCATGCGTCTTCTTCACTTCTTCGCGGTAGGCGTCCATCCCCAGATGCTTGAACAGCGCATTGCTCTGGCTGCTCATCAGGTTGCGGGTGGCGGAAAAGTGCAGCAGGCTTTTTTCAAACAATTTTTTGTCAGCGGCGACGCGCTCCACCATCGCCTGCATCACGCCCTCATTTTTGCCCGATAGTTCGCCAAGCTCCAGCAACTGCTCTTGCAGACTGGCGACGCGGGCGGCGGCCAGCGCTTGCGCCGCAGCGATCAGGTCTGTCATCTCGCCATTGACAAATTCGCGCACGATGTCCTGCTTGGCGGGAATCAGCTCTTGCGACAACGCCCGCTCCAGCGCTGGCAAGCGGCTCTTGGCAAGCAAGGCCTCGTCGTTGTGGACTTTGGCCACCAAGCCTTTTTGCGCCGAGATCGGAAACACCTGCGCGGCTGGCAGCGCGAGCGAGGCGGCGACGCTATTGACCTGGCGCGTGATTTCGGCATCGACCTCAGCTTGCGATTTCAACTCGTCCCACTGGCTGTCGATCTTGTTAAGCACCACCAGGCGCGCGCGACCGCTGGCGTCTCCCACGCCAATGTGGTCGCGCCAGATCGTGATGTCGGACTTGGTCACGCCCGTGTCGGCCCCGAGCACGAACAGCACGGCGTGAGCGCTCGGAATTAAGTTGAGCGTGAGTTCCGGCTCGGAGCCAATTGCGTTCAAGCCGGGCGTATCGAGAATCACCAGGCCTTGCTGCAACAGCGGATGCGGGAAGTTGATCACCGCGTGACGCCAGCTCGGTATCTCGACCAGGCCCGCAGCATCGACGCCGGCTTTGTGATCCGGATCGTTGGCATCGAACAGGCCATAGCTCTGCGCCAGTGCCACCGGCACGCGCTTGGTTTCGCTCACATGCTTGAAGGCCTCGAGCATCGCTTCAGCCGAGCCGGTGTCGAGTGAATGCACGGTCCATTCGTCGGGGTACTGTTTGTATTCGGCGACACCGGCGGTCTTGCCGCGCGTCTCGATTGGCAACAGGCGCAGTGCCGGCGGGTCGCCTTCGTTGTAGAGCAGCTCGGTCGGACACATGGTGGTGCGCCCGGCGGACGAAGGCAGAATCCGCCGCCCGTAGTCGGCAAAGAAAATCGCGTTAATTAACTCTGACTTGCCGCGTGAAAATTCAGCGACGAAGGCAATCGAGAGTTTGTCGTCAGCCAGCCGCTCGAGCAGGCGCGCCAGGCGCGACTCGACTTGCGGGTCCGACAGCCCGGTCTCGCCGACCCAGTCGCGATAGCGTGCGATGGTCTGCGCGAGCGCAAACCGCCACGAGCTATAGAGCTGAAACCGTTCGACCAGATTGACGCTGTTCATGTGGCGCATTTAATCATGCATTGAGTCAGGCTTGGCCAAGGTCATGACTGACAGGCCGGGCAATAAAACGTCGAGCGCTGGCCCTGGCGCACCATGCGGATTGGGGTGGAGCACACGCGGCAGGGCAGGCCGGTGCGGCCATAGACAAAATAGTCGAGTTGAAAATACCCCGGCTCGCCGTCGCTGCGGCTGAAGTCGCGCAAGGTGCTGCCGCCTTTGGTGATGGCCTCGGCCAGCACCGCGCGAATCTCTTCGGTCAGCTTGCTGTAGCGCGCGAGACTGATGCGCCCGGCGGCGGTCTTCGGGTTGATGCGCGCGCGAAACAGCGCTTCGGAGGCGTAGATGTTGCCGACGCCGACCACGATGTCGCCCGCCAGCAAGGCTTGCTTGATCGGTGCCTTGCGCCCGCGCGTTGCACGATGCAACACGCGGGCGTGAAACGCATCGCTCAAGGGCTCGACGCCGAGGCCCGCCAGCAGCGTGTGCTGCTCCACCGGCCCAGCCTTGGCCGGGTGCCACAGCACCGCGCCAAAGCGGCGCGGGTCGTGCAGGCGCAACAAGCTGTCCGCTGTGATGAGATCGAAATGCTCGTGCTTTTTTGGCGGCGTGCCCAGCGGCAGCACACGCAGGCTACCCGACATGCCCAGATGCAAAATTAGCCAGCCCGGGGTGGCGCTGGAGGCGTGCAGGTTGCGGGGCATGCGGGTGATGCGGGTGGTGCGGGCGGCGGGTGCGCCGGACGCAGCTGCGTTGTCAGCCTGCGACACACACTCAATCAATAAATATTTTCCGCGCCGCCCGACGCTGGCGACAGTCAAGCCTTCGAGAGCGCGTGGCAGATTGGCAGGCACCGGCCAGCGCATGCCACGATGGCGTACCACGGCACTGCGGATGATGTGGCCTTCGAGGTGCGGTGCGATACCCCGCCGGGTGACTTCAACTTCCGGGAGTTCTGGCATAGTGTTGGACTGTAACCGAATCGATTGCATTCGCGCATCGACGGACACCGCCACGGACGCCCTATGACACGCCGTTTTTATCCGCTCCGCTTCTCCGCCAAGTTGTCTGCGGCACTGACCGTCAGCGCTTGCGCTGCCGCCCTGTTGCTCGCCGCGTGCGCGCAAACGCCCGGCGCGCGAAGCGGCACCCAAGACGGTGCTGTCGCTCCGGCTAACGGCGCGGCGAACGGCGCGGCTAACGCTGAATCTTCTGGAGGGGCGAGCGCGCAGACTGCCGCGCCGCGCCGCATGCAGCGCCGTGGCGCATTTCGTGAGGCAGACGGCACCACGCGCGATACGCCGTTGCCGGATGTCGAGCTGACGCCCTCGCTGCTATACGAGTTGGTCGCTGCTGAAATCGCCGGCCAGCGTGGCGGCGCGGCAGTATCGTTTTCAAAATATCTGGAACTCGCGCGGCGTACGCGTGACCCGCGCCTGGCGCAGCGCGCCTCCGAGATCGCCTTCTTCGAGCGTGACAACGTCAAGGCGCTCGAAGCGGCCAATCTGTGGCATGAGTATGACCCGGGCAGCATGGATGCGCGTCAGACGCTGAGCGGATTGTTGATCAACGCCGGCCGCAGCGAAGAAGCGCTGCCGCATCTGCAAAAACTGCTCGCTGCCGATCCTGCCAATGTGGCGGAAGGGTTCTTGCAACTCAACCGCATGATGGCGCGCAACAACGACCGCAAGGCCGCGCTGTCGATCATTCGCCGTCTGGCGGCCGATTACCCGAACTTGGCTGAGGCGCACGGTGCGGTGGCGCAGGCGGCGGCGACGGCGCAGGAGGACGATATTGCGATTCGTGAAGCACGCGAAGCGGCGCGACAGAAACCGGATTGGGAATTTCCCGCGCTGTTGGCGGCGCAGTTGCTGTCCAAGCGCTCGGCGGCGGAAGCGTCGGCTGAATTGGCGAACTATCTGAAACTTAACCCGGCTTCGACCGACGCGCGTCTCGCGTTGGCGCGTTCGCTGATTGCCGAGAAAAAATACGCTGAAGCACGTGAGCAGTTCGTGCGCGTTGAGAAGGATGCGCCGGACAATACCGATGTTCAGTATGCCCTCGGTCTGTTGGCGCTTGACTCGCGGGACTACGCCACGGCGGAAAAATATCTCAAGGCGGCGCTGACGCGTGAATCACGCGACCGCAATCTGGTGCTGCTGTATCTGGGCCAAGTGATGGACGAGCAAAAGCGCTACGCCGAGGCGCGTGAGTGGCTTGGCCAAGTGGCGCGTGGGGATCACTACCTGAGCGCGCAAAGCCGTATTGCGCAAACCTACGTCAAGGAAGGCAAACTCGAACAAGGCCGCGCACATTTGCAGGCGGCAGCGGGGGCGGCACCGAACAATCAACAGCGCGTGCAGTTTATTCTCGCCGAAGCGCAGTTGCTGCGCGATGCGAACCGCCACAAAGAGGCGTTCGAAGTGCTGGAAAAATCACTCGACAAGCTGCCGAATCACCCTGACTTGCTCTATGAATTCGCGATGACGGCGGAGAAGGTCGAGCGCACTGATTTGCTCGAGACTAGTCTGAAAAAAGTGATGTTGCTCAAGCCGGACAACGCGCAGGCCTACAACGCGCTCGGCTATTCCTTGGCGGACCGGAACGAGCGCTTGACCGAGGCGCGTGATCTGATTGAAAAAGCGCTCAAGATCGCACCGGATGATTCCTTCATCATCGACAGCATGGGTTGGGTGATGTATCGCCTCGGCGACCTGCCGCGTGCCTACGAATTGCTCAAAAAAGCCTACGACGGACGCAATGATGCGGAAATAGCCGCCCATTTGGGCGAAGTGCTCTGGCAAATGAACCGCCGCGCCGAGGCCGATGGGATTTGGCGCGAAGCGGTATTGCGCAATCCTGACAATGAGACGCTGAAAACGACGATCAAGCGCTTCAAGCCTTGAGCCACGTTTGCGCGCTGGCAGTTGGCTGCGTGAATATTGGCGTGAGTTTCGATCTGCGCTTCCGTGCATTTTTTTGCGTCGCCCTCGCCGCGCTGCTGCTGACGGGTTGTGCAGTGATTGTGCCGCCGCAACGGCCTGCCGCGCAGGATGCAGGATTCGCTCTCGAAGGCCGTGTGGCGGTGCGTTACGGCACACAAAATATTTCTGGGCGGATTGCCTGGGCGCATGAGGGCGCGCGTGAGCCGGGGCGCGATGAGATCGGCCTCGCCTCTCCATTGGGCAATCAATTGGCGCGTCTGGTGCGTGACGCCAGTGGCGTCACCCTCGTCGACAGCAATCAACAAACTTTTCGTGCCGCCGATGCCGAGACTCTGACTGAGCAACGTCTCGGCTGGCGCTTGCCGCTGACCGGGCTGGTTGATTGGGTACAAGGCCGCGTGAGCGCAGGCGCTGCACCGGCAGTGGAGCGCGACGCAGCCGGGCGCATCAGCACGCTCGCGCAATTCGATTGGCGCATCGAGTACAGCTATGAAGATGATGCGGCGCGCCTGCCCAAGCGCTTGATCATGCAATACGTCAAGAGCGCCGAGCCGCTGGAGATTCGTCTGGTGATTGAGCGCTGGTTGTAGTGCCGCGCCGCGCGCATCACACAGCAAACCGTACGCATCACACCGGCTTTCAGTTTATCCACATGTCTTCGCACAGTCCTTCAGCAACATCGACCGCCCCTGCCAGCGGCACGCTGTTTTGGCTCCTGCTGCCATTCGCATTGGCCTACGGCGTCTCTTACTTTTTTCGCAACGTCAATGCGGTGGCGGGGCCGGTGCTGGCACAGGAGTTTTCGGTCGGGCCGGGCGGGCTGGGCTTTCTCACCAGCGTCTACTTTCTCGCGTTTGCGCTGGGTCAGGTGCCGCTCGGCATCGCGCTGGACCGCTTTGGCCCGGCACGCGTCAATGCGGTGATGCTGCTCGCGTCCGCCACCGGCGCGGCAGTATTTGCACTCGCCAGTGACGTGAGCCACCTCGGTGCTGGGCGCGCCTTGATCGGGCTCGGTTCAGGCGCGGCGTTGATGTCGGCGATGTCTGCCGCGCACCTGTGGGTGCCGCAGGAGCGCCGCGCTACAAGCATGGGTTTCATCATGCTGGTGGGCGGGGTGGGCGCACTCACCGCCAGTACGCCAGTGCAGATTTTGATCAGCAACTTTGGCTGGCGCAATCTGTTCTGGGTATTGTGTGGGCTCGCCCTCGTGGTGTCGGTGCTGGTGTGGCGTACCCGTGGCGCAGTGCGGCCAGCCGCAGGGACGCAAACCCCGAAGCAATTGCTGGCGGGCGTTGCCGAAGTATTCAGCAGCCGTTTTTTCTGGACCATTGCCGCTGCCGTTATGCTGACTCTGGGCACCATGCTCGCGTTCCAGAGCCTGTGGGCGGCGACCTGGATGCGCGATGTCGCGGGCATGAGCGACCGCATCGAGATCGGCAACGTATTGTTCGCATTCAACCTTGGCATGGCCTGCGCCTTCTTCGGCAGCGGCTGGTTGGGGGATGCGCTGGAGCGGGGCGGCATCGCGCCAGAGCGCACCTTGATTGGCTATATGGCAGTGGCAATGGCCGCGCAAGTGTGGCTGATGCTTTGGCCGCAGGTATTGCCGCATCTGGCATGGGGCATGTATTCGTTTGGTGCCAACGCGCTGGTGTTGGCCTTCTCGATCTTGCCGCGGCGTTTTGCCCCTGCTCTAACCGGGCGCGTCAACACAGCGCTCAACTTGCTCGCGTTTGGCACGGCATTTTTATTGCAATGGGGCATTGGCGTGGTGCTCAATCTGTGGCCCGTGGTGGACGGACGCTATGCGGCCCAGGGTTACTACCGCGCGTGGATCGTGCTGGTGCTGCTGCAATTGGCGGCGGCGATCTGGCTCGCCTTCGCCACTCGCCGTAGGGCTGTGGCCACGCGCATTCCGGCTACGCCGGAGAGTTGAGGGCGACGCGCGATGGAATCTTTTTTTGCTCCGATCAAACTCAATCTTTTTCTGCACGTTACCGGGCGGCGTGCCGACGGCTATCACCTGCTCGAATCGGTCTTCCAGTTGGCTGATTTTGGCGACACGGTGCAGCTTGCGGTACGTGCCGATGGCTTGGTTCGCCGCACCCACGCCCTCGCTGGTGTGCCGGAAGACACTGACCTTGCGGTGCGTGCTGCGCGCTTGCTCAAACTTGAGAGCGGCTCCACGCTGGGGGTGAGCATCGCGGTGGAGAAGCGCATCCCGATGGGTGGCGGGCTGGGTGGCGGCAGCAGCGACGCGGCGACAGTGTTGCTGGCGCTGAACCGGCTTTGGAGTCTAGGCTGGAGTCGCCAGCGGCTGATGCAGTTAGGCCTCAAATTGGGGGCTGACGTGCCGTTTTTTATTTTTGGCCAAAATGCCTTCGCGACCGGGATTGGCGAGCGCCTGGAGGCGGTCGATTTGCCGTCACGCGCCTATGTGGTGTTAAGACCACAGGTAAATGTGCCTACCTCCGCCATTTTTGGCTCGCTGGAATTGACCCGAAACGCCAAATCTGTCAAAATAGCGGACTTTTCTGCCGGTGCCGGTTTTGTAAAATCGGCGTTCGCGAAGCCGCAGTTTCGCAACGATCTGGAGCCGGTGGTTAAAGCGCGGTATCCAGCGGTGCAGGCAGCGCTGGCATGGTTGGCACAGCACGACAACGTGGCGGATATTTCGGCGCGTATGACTGGCTCAGGGGCTTGCGTATTTGCAGGGTTTGCGTCGGTGGAGGCGGCTGAAGCGGTGTTGGCGCAGCGAAACAGTGAGGTTGTCGGCGCGATTGACGGCTTTGTTGCACGCAGTCTGGCGCGGCATCCACTAGCCGGGTTTGCTTGATCGCAGCAGGTTGTAGCGGTATCGCGTTTCAGCAGTTGCAGTACAGATGGGGAGTCGCCAAGTTGGTTAAGGCACCGGATTTTGATTCCGGCATGCGAAGGTTCGAATCCTTCTTCCCCAGCCATCTTTTTTGACCGGTCGTTTGCACGCGTAAGTGCATTCATTAGCTGGTCGTTCTTTCCGGCGCGGATGTTGCGCGTGTTCCCATGGGCAGTGCAAATTTGATGGTGTTCACCGGTAACGCCAACCCTTTGCTTGGCAAAGAGGTGGCGCGCCGTTTAAATATCCCGGTCGGGCGTGCGGTGGTCGGCAAATTCTCCGACGGCGAAGTCAATATCGAGTTGCTCGAAAACGTCCGCGGCAAGGATGTGTTCATCCTGCAATCGACATCGAATCCGACCAACGACAACCTGATGGAAGTGCTGGTGATGGCGGACGCGTTAAAGCGTTCCTCAGCCGCCCGCATCACCGCTGCGATTCCGTATTTTGGCTATGCCCGGCAAGACCGCCGTCCGCGCTCGGCGCGGGTTGCCATCTCGGCCAAAGTGGTCGCCAACATGATCGAAGTTTCGGGTATCGACCGCGTGCTGACGATGGACTTGCATGCCGACCAGATTCAAGGATTTTTCGACATACCGGTAGACAACATTTACGCCGCGCCGATTTTGCTCTCCGACGTCTGGAAGCATAACTACGAAGACCTGATCGTGGTCTCGCCCGACGTTGGCGGTGTGGTGCGCGCACGCGCGCTGGCCAAGCGTCTGGAGAGCGACCTCGCGATCATCGACAAGCGCCGCCCGAAGGCCAATGTGTCCGAGGTGATGAACGTCATCGGCGAAGTCGAGGGCCGCACCTGCGTCATCATGGACGACATGGTCGACACCGCCGGCACGCTGTGTAAAGCCGCCGAAGTGTTGAAGGATCGCGGCGCAAAAAAAGTGCTGGCCTACTGCACCCACGCCGTGCTGTCCGGCACGGCAGTGCAAAAAATCACCGCGTCAGTGATCGACGAGTTGGTCGTCACCGACACCATCGCGCTGCGCGATGACGCCCGCGCCTGTACCAAAATCCGGCAGCTCTCGGTGGCCGAACTGCTGGCGGAAACCATCCGCCGGATTAATTCCGAGGATTCGGTGAGCAGTCTGTTCATCGAGTAATTTCAACCCCCAGGCATCTGGTCGCGGAAGCCTGGTTACCCACACGGGAGTTTCAAATGAAAATCGAAGTTGTAGCCACCACACGCAAAACGCAAGGCACGGGTGCGAGCCGCCGTCTGCGTACCGCCGGTTTTGTACCGGGCATCATTTACGGCGGCACCACGCCTGCCGCACAAATCGAGATCGCGCACAACCCGCTGTTCCACGCGATGCGCAAAGAAGCGTTTCACGCCTCGATTCTTGACCTCAATCTCGATGGCGCCGTGCAGCCAGTGCTGCTGCGCGACTACCAGATGCACGCGTTCCGTCAGCAGATTCAGCACATCGATTTTCAGCGCGTCGATGCCAACAAAGAAATTCACATGAAGGTGCCGCTGCACTTTGCCAACGCCGATATTTCGCCCGCCGTCAAGCAGTCCGGCGCGCTGATCTCGCACGTGATGAACGATGTGCAGATCGCCTGCCTGCCGAAAGACTTGCCCGAGTTCGTTTTGGTCGACTTGAAAGACCTCTCGACCGCGCACTCGATCCACCTCAAAGACATCGCCTTCCCGGCCGGGGTGCGTGTCGTGACCCATGGTAACGACAATCCGGTGGTCGTCACCGCGATGGTGCGCGGCGCCGAAGAAGTCGTCGCGGCAGCCGATGCAGCGGTCGCAGGCGATGTGCCGGCGACGGCGCAGAAGGCACCTGATGCTGCAGCCGGTAAAGCGGCTGCGGGCAAGGATGGCAAGGCCGCACCGGCGAAGGACGCCAAGGCGCCTGCCAAGGCGGCCGCACCTGCCAAGAAAAAGTAAGAGAAGTAAGCCGGGAAATTGCCAAAAAAATAGTCCGGACGCGAAGTACAGCAGCGCTGCGCCGGACTGTTTCGCCGCATTCCTACTCTGTCCTGAACGGCCCCTCGCGCAAGCTTGGGGCTGTTTCTTTTTTGCTCTATCGTTGACGTATGGCAATCAAACTCATCGCAGGTCTGGGCAACATCGGCGCGGAATACGAGGCGACGCGGCACAACGCCGGCTTCTGGCTGGTTGACGCGCTGGCACGCGAACATGGTGTCGCGTTCAAGAACGAGCGCGGGTTTCATGGCGCGGTAGCGAAGTGTGGGACCGCCTGGCTGCTCAAACCCTCGACCTTCATGAATCGTTCCGGGCAAGCGGTGCAAGCACTGGCGACGTTCTACAAAATCTTGCCCGATGAAATTCTCGTCGTTCACGACGAACTCGATTTGCCGCCCGGCGGCGTGAAGATGAAAAAAGGTGGCGGTCACGCGGGACACAACGGTCTGCGCGACATTCAGGCGCGGCTGGCTACCGCTGATTTTTGGCGTCTGCGTATCGGCATCGGCCATCCGCGCGAATTGCAGATGGATCAGGAAGTAATCGACTTCGTCTTGAAGCGGCCGAGCCGCGAACATCAAGACCTGATTGACGAGGCGATGGGAAAAGCCCAGGCCGTGATGTCACACGCCATCGCAGGCGAGATGGAAGTGGCGATGATGAAACTGCACTCGAAGCGCGCACCGAAGGACGGAGCGCCGGATACGGCGGCGCGCGCGCCGGTGGACGCCGCCAAGGAAGCTGAGAAGAGAGCCAAGAGAGAAGCCCAAAAGGAAACTAAAAAAGAAGCACAGAAAGAAGCGCAGCAACAGGTGCAGGAAGAAGCGCAGCAGAAAAGCCCGGCGGAAAATTTGAAGGAAACCCCGGCGCAATGACGCGCGCGTTCACCGTCAAGCTCGGTAGCCGGGCGCGCGCGCAGATTGCGCGCGAGGGCTTGCAGCCACGCGACATCAGTTGTATTCCCGCAGCGGCGGGTGGGCCGAAAGGCTTGGCGCTGATCCCGCTCGATCAATGGTTGTTCGGCGAGTGGTTTGCACAGGCAAACAGCGACGCAGAGTCACCGCATAGCCCGACGTTGATCGGTGCCTCAATCGGCGCATGGCGCATGGCGGCGGCCGCGCAGGCTGATCCGGTTGCCGCTCTCAAAGAGCTCGCGCGCACTTACATCGAAGATCAGGTCTACGCGCCGAACCCCACGCCTGCTGATGTGGCGACATTGATTCGACGGCTCGCCAACAGCACTTATCGCATTGGCGGCGGCGCGTGGTCGCCCCGACCTGATGTATCGCTGCGCGTGGTCACCGCGCGCGCTGCCGGCGCATTGTTGGGTGATGCCTCGCGCACCGCTTTTGCCCAGGCAGCGCTGGCGAATGCACTGGACCGTCCGCGGCTGGCGCGTCATTTGCGTCGTGTCGTCTTCGCGTCCGGGCCGCAGAGTCCGCTTGATCGGGTGTTGGGTGGCGACGCCTTTGGCGCTGAGCAATTGCCACTCACTCAAGTCAACGCCGAAGATGCCTTGCGCGCCTCCGGCTCGATCCCCTTGGTTTGCGATCCGGTCAAGATTGGCGCTGATGCGCTTGGGAAAGATACAACCGGCATGCCGCCCGGCTGGTACTGGGACGGCGGCTTGATCGATTACCACCTGTTCTACTCTTACGCACAACTTGATGGTCTCGTGCTCTACCCGCATTTCATCGACGCCATCGTGCCGGGCTGGCTGGATAAATTTTTGCCGTGGCGCAAGCAAGGTGTACACGGTCGTGGCAGTGAGTGGCTCTCGAACGTGATTTTGATTTCGCCGTCGCCTGCGTTTTTGCGCACGCTCCCGAATGGCAAGCTGCCGGATCGAAATGATTTTTACCGCTATGGTGCCGATCACCCGCGCCGCATTGCCGACTGGAAGCGCGCGATGGCCGAGTGCCAGCGCTTTGCCGAAGAGACCGGAGCCTGGCTGAAAAAACCAGATTTGAGCATCGCGCTCACTCTATAATATGGCTAAAAGCCTTGTGTACCAACGGTTTCAGGGCGATGGACTTAATTCTTTTTTTGCCTGATACCGATTCAATTTTCTTCTGAAAGTATTTCATGAGCACCAAGTGCGGCATCGTCGGTTTACCCAACGTCGGCAAATCCACTCTCTTCAATGCGTTGACCAAAGCGGGCATCGCGGCGGAGAACTACCCCTTCTGCACGATTGAACCCAACGTCGGCATCGTTGAAGTACCGGACGCGCGCCTCGCGGCGTTGGCGAAGATCGTCAGCCCCGAGCGCGTGTTGGGCGCAGCGGTCGAGTTCGTCGACATCGCCGGCCTGGTCGCGGGCGCGTCGAAAGGTGAGGGCCTCGGCAACCAGTTTCTCGCCAACATCCGCGAGACCGACGCGATTGCGCACGTCGTGCGCTGCTTTGAAGACAGCAACGTGATTCACGTCAATGGCAAGGTCAACCCGATTGCCGACATCGAAACCATCAACACCGAACTCGCACTCGCTGATCTCGCCTCGGTCGAAAAGCAATACATCCGCTACTCCAAGGTGGCGCGCTCGGGCGACAAAGAGGCGGCACGCGTGGTGGCCGTGCTCGACAAGATTCAACCGGTGTTGAACGAGGCCAAGCCAGCCCGAGGCGTCAGGTTGACCAAAGAAGAACAACTGATTGTGCGCCCACTGTTTTTGCTTACCGCCAAGCCGACCATGTATGTCGCCAACGTCGCCGAGAACGGTTTCACCAACAACCCTTATCTTGATCAGGTGACGGCGCACGCGAAAGCGGAGAACGCCCAAGTGGTCGCAGTGAGTTGCGCGATTGAGGCGGAGATTTCTGCGCTGGACGACGCCGACAAGCTCGACTTTCTCAAAGAGATGGGGATGACCGAAGCGGGCTTAAACCGCGTGATTCGCGCCGGCTTCACGCTGCTTGGGTTGCAAAGCTATTTCACGGCGGGTGAAAAGGAAGTGCGTGCCTGGACGATTCGCACCGGGGCCGCTGCCCCTGAAGCTGCCGCGGCGATTCATACCGATTTTGAAAAAGGTTTCATCCGCGCCGAAGTCATCGCCTACGACGACTACATCGCGCTCGGCGGCGAGTCGGGCGCGAAGGACAAGGGCAAGATGCGTCTCGAAGGCAAGGACTACATCGTCAAGGATGGTGATGTGATGCACTTTCGCTTTAACGTCTGAGGAGTCGCACCATGCGCGCTGCGAGGTCTGCTGTGAAGTCCACCGTCAAGTCCGCTGCCAGACCTATCGCCAAACCTCTGGCCCGCTACGCCGCCTGGCGCCGCGCCGGCGATCTGGTGCTGCTGTCGGGTGTGATTGCAGTCGATCCCTCGACCACCACCATCGTGAAGGGCTATGCGGACATTCCAGAAGGCGCGCGCAAGTTGATCGGCCAGACCGGCGAGTTCTCTATCGACATGCGCGAAGGCGCGATCCTGGCGCAGAGCTGGTTTGTATTCGACCGCATCAAGGCCACGGTAGAGGACGCAGGCGGACAAATGTCCGATGTGATCAAACTGGTGCAGTATTTCCGCGACCTCGATCACTTTCCGCTCTACAGCCGGGTACGCAAATTGTTTTTCCCTGGCGAGCCGCCAGCGTCCACCGTAGTTGAGGTGAGCCGCATGCTGCCGACGGACGACATCGTGATCGAGGTCGAGGCGACAGCCTACATTCCGCTAAGGCGCTAAGCCGGACGCGGCGTTGGCGCGGAGGCGCGCGCGGCACCCTGCACCGTGGCTGCGAGATGGCACAGCGATTGCATTCCCCCCACCGTCGCGACTGCTTCTGATGGCGGTTCCGGCTAGAATCTTTTGTTGACACTGCTTCCCTTCGATCAAGGAGACTTTGATGAAATTGCGTTGCGTATCGCCCCTCGTTGCCGCTCTGCTGTTTGCTTCCGGCTTGGTTCACGCGCAGGAAAAATTTACCTACCTCACCAACTGGTACGCGCAGGCCGAACACGGCGGCTACTACCAGGCGCTGGCTACTGGTCTGTATAAAAAAGAGGGCCTTGACGTGACCATTCGTATGGGCGGCCCGCAGGTAAATGGCATGCAATTGCTTGCCGCCGGGCAGACCGATTGCTTCATGGGCTATGACGTGCAGACCATGAAGAGCTGGGAGCAGGGCATCTCCGCTGTCACGGTTGCGGCGAGTTTTCAGAAGGACGCTGCCGTGCTGATCGGCCACCCTGGCGTAGTCAACAAGCTCGAAGACCTGAAGGGCAAGACGATCCTGATTTCGGGTGCGGCCAACACTAGTTACTGGCCCTGGCTGCGCACCACTTATGGCTTGAACGATTCGCAGACCCGGCCTTACACGTTCAACATCCAGCCTTTCATGGCAGACAAAAATCTGGTGCAGCAGGGCTATTTGTCGAGTGAGCCGTATGCGATGGAAAAAGAAGCCAAGTACAAGCCGAATGTGTTTCTTCTGGCCGACCACGGCTGGCCGCCTTACTCGACCACCATCGTTTGCATGGAGAAGACGGTGAAAGAGCGCCCCAAAGCGGTCGCCGCTTTTGTTAAGGCGACGATGGAAGGCTGGAAGACTTATCTGAAGGGCGACGCTGCCGCAGCCAATGCGTTGATCAAAAAAGACAACCCGAACATGACTGACGACAAGATCGCCAATGGCATCAAGTTGCTCAATGAGTCGGGCATGGTATTCGGCGGCGATGCTGCCAAGCTGGGGGCTGGCGTGATCACCGACGAACGGATGAAAAAAACCTACGACATGATGGTGGCGATGAAGCTGCTAGATCCCGCCAAGGTGGACTTGAAGAAGACTTACACCACGCAGTACGTCAAGGACATCAAGGTTCTGCCTTAATCTGCATGGCTGATACCGCAATTGGTGTGGCCGTCGGTGGTGCCGCCGCAGTCGAGGTTGCGGCGGTTGATAAAACCTATCCAAACGGCACGCACGCCCTCGACCCGGTAAATTTGTCGGTGGCCGACGGCGAGTTCATCACTCTGCTCGGCCCCTCGGGTTGCGGTAAAAGCACGCTGCTCAAAATGGTGGCCGGTCTGCTCGCGCCAAGTGCAGGCACGATCGCTCTCTGGGGCAAGCCGGTGAGCGAGGCCGAGAGCAGCGGGCATCGCCTGAGCTTTGTGTTTCAGGAAGCCACGCTGATGCCGTGGGCGCGGGTGCAGGGCAATGTGCGCTTGCCGCTGGATTTGGCACAAGTGCCGCGTGTGGAAGCAGACGCACGCGTCACCGATGCGCTCAAGCAGGTAGGGCTGGAAAAATTCGCCGCCAGCTTGCCGCGCGAACTCTCTGGCGGCATGCAGATGCGCGTGTCGATTGCACGCGGTTTGGTAACCCAGCCGACCCTGCTGCTGATGGACGAGCCGTTCGGTGCGTTGGATGAGATTACGCGCAACCGGCTGGATAGTGATCTGCTCACGCTCTGGCAAGCGAAAAAACTCACGGTGATTTTTGTAACGCACTCGATTTACGAGTCAGTTTATCTTTCAAACCGCGTGGTGGTGATGGCGGCGCGACCCGGGCGTATCGTCGATGAGGTGGTGATTGACGAGCCGTATCCGCGCGATGCATCGTTCCGTGTGTCAACGGCATTCTCCGGCTATGCAAAGCGCTTGCAAGATAGTTTGCTGCGTGCCAGCGAATCCAACGACGATACGGCGCTGGCATGAGTACGTTGGCGGCATTTTTTGCGCACCCCAAGACCCAGAGGGTTCTCTATCCAGCGCTCGTTGCAGTGGCGCTGATTGGACTGTGGCAGTGGCTGGTAGTTGCGCTCGAAATCCCGCCGTTTTTAGTGCCGTCGCCGCTGCGCGTCGTACAGACGCTCGTTGCTGATGCGGCACTGTTGTTTGGCGCACTGGTGACAACGCTAAAAATAACCATCTTTGCATTTACGCTGGCAACGCTTGCCGGTGTGTTGATCGCGTTTGCGTTTGTGCAAAACAAGTTGATTGAAACGGCGCTGTTCCCCTATGCGATTCTCCTGCAGGTGACGCCAATTGTCGCAATCGCCCCGCTTGTCATCATCTGGGTCAAAGACCCCACTTTGTCGCTGGTGATCTGCGCCACCGTCGTTGCATTGTTTCCGGTGATCGCCAACACCACGCTGGGCTTGCGCAGCGTCAATCCGGGATTGTTGAGCTACTTTCGATTGAACCGGGCGACCCGGATGCAGACGCTGGTGCGTTTGCGGATTCCCTCTGCATTGCCGTATTTTTTTGTCGGCCTGCGCATTTCCAGCGGGCTGGCGCTCATCGGCGCGGTGGTGGCTGAATTTGTTGCGGGAACCGGGGGGGCCAATACCGGCCTCGCCTATCAAATTTTGCAGGCCGGCTATCAGCTCAATATTCCGCGCATGTTCGCCGCGCTGTTGTTGATCGCACTCACTGGAGTGATCATGTTCGCGATCATGACGGTATTGTCAAAATGGGCGTTGGGCGGCTGGCATGAGAGTGAAGTTGGGCATGACTGAGGCGATGATGCAAGACAAGCAAAACGATTTGTTGGCGCGCGGTGCGACACACGCGCTCACCGGCTTGCCCGGCGGTGCGATGCGCCTACCTGCCGGTGCGTGCGACATCCGCGTACGCAACGGTGTGATCGCCGCCATCGGCAAGCTCGCCGCCGAAGTCGGCGAACGCGTGATCGATGCGTCCGGCTGCGTGATCTACCCCGGCTGGGTCAACACCCATCACCATCTGTTTCAGAGCCTGATCAAAGGCATCCCGGCCGGCATTAACCTCGCGCTGGTGCCGTGGCTCACTGCGGTGCCGGTAGCGTATCGGCGCTACTTCGATGCGGAGGAATCGCTGCGCCTGGCGGCGCGCATTGGCATCGTCGAGTTGCTGCTCTCGGGTTGCACCACGATTGCCGATCATCAATATCACTATTGGCCCGGCATGCCGTTTGATGCTTCAGCTGCGGTGTTTGATGAGGCCGAAAAACTCGGTGTGCGGCTGGTGCTGTGCCGCGGCGGGCAGACGCAGGCGCGTGCCGGCATCGACGCCAACCCGCCGCCGCAGGTGATGCCGGAGACGCTCGATGCGTTTCTCGCGTCGATTGAGCGCGATGTGCAGCGCTATCACGACGCTGGGCCGATGGCGATGCGCCGCGTGGCGAGCGCGATCACCACGCCGAACTGGAGTTGCAAAGAAGATGAGTTGAAGCCGATGGCGCGTGAGGCGCGCCGCCTCGGCATTCGCTTGCACAGTCATTTGTCCGAGAGCTACGACTACGTACGCTGGGCGCGTGAGGTGAAGAACTGCACGCCGCTGCAATTTGTCGAACAGCATGAATGGGTCGGCTCCGACGTTTGGTACGCCCACATGGTGCATCTGAACGATGACGAGTTGAAGTTTTGCGCCGACACCGGCACCGGTATCGCCCATTGCCCGCAGAGCAACGCTCGGCTCGGTTCGGGCATTGCGCGTATCCCGGAAGCGTTGGCGCTCGGTGTGCCGGTGGGCTTGGCGGTTGATGGCGCAGCGTCGAACGAAGCCGCCGACATGATCAGCGAAGCGCATGCCGCGTGGCTTACACATCGGGCTGATCCGCGTGCCGGTGATCGCAAGACGCCGCCGCACTACACCCAGCCCGGCGGCCACGCTGGCGCGATGACCGTGGAAGACGTGGTGCGCATCGGCACTGCTGGCGGCGCACGCGTGTTGGGCCTTGATGGCGTTGGCACGCTCGAAGTGGGCAAGGCAGCCGACATCGCGATCTACGATCTCGATCAGCCGCGCTATTTCGGTATGCACGACGCTGCGATTGCGCCAGTGGCCTGTGGTGGCAATGCATCTCTGCGCGCATTGCTGGTGCAGGGCCGGGTGGTGGTGGAGAACGGCGCGATCCCCGGCCTCGACATGCAGGCCTTGCGGCGTGATGCCGAGGCCTTTGTTTCACGCGTACAAAGTATTCTGTGATGAGTGTTTTGTGATGAGTCTTTTGTGATGAGCACATCAGTTGCCGCTGATTTTGATCGGGCCCAAGTGCGTGCGCATTGCGCGGCGCTGCCGGCCGCATTGCCGTCAATCGAGTGGTTCACCGACAACCGTGTCGAGCGTTTGAGCCAGGACTTTTACTGGTTCTCGCCGGTGTTGAAGCCGCAGCTCGATGGCAAGGTGGCCGATGTGGTGGCGCGGCCGAAGAGTGAAGATGAAATTCGCGCGGTGGTGGTGGCCTGCGCGCAGGCGGGTGTGCCGCTGACGATTCGCGGCAGCGGCACTGGCAATTACGGCCAATGCACGCCGCTCCATGGCGGTGTGTTGCTCGATCTGTCCGCATTCAATCAATCGCTATGGGTCAAGGACGGCGCAGCGCGCGCCCAGGCTGGCATGCGCCTGATCGATCTTGATCGCACCGCGCAGCCGCAAGGGTGGGAGTTGCGCTGCTACCCCAGCACCTTTCGCAGCGCCTCGATTGGCGGGCTGTATGGCGGCGGTTTTGGCGGCGTCGGCTCGATCAACTACGGCCCGCTCGCCTGCGCCGGTAACGTGCTGGGCATTCGCGCGATGACGGTGGAACCCGAGCCGCGCAGCGTCGAGTTGCGCGCGCCTGAAGCCCTGCTGCTGCATCACGCCTATGGCTGCAACGGCATCGTGCTTGAAGTGGAGATCGGCTTGGCGCCCGCTCACCCGTGGCAAGAGTGCATCGTCAGTTTTGATCAATTTGATGCCGCGCTCGGCTTTGCCGATGCGCTCGCCAACGCGCCGGGCATTGTCAAAAAATCAGTCAGCTTCATCGCCGCGCCGATTGCCGATATTTTGATGCGGGCTTCGCCCTATCTCGCGGGTGCCGCGCCACCTGGCGCGCACGCGGTGCTGGTGATTGCGGCAGAGTTTTCCGCCGGCGGTTTGCAGCAACTGGTCGCGCGCAGTGGCGGCGCGATGACGTTTTGCAAGAGTGCGGCCGAAGTCAAAAAGAGCAACCGCACGCTGGCCGAATACACCTGGAACCACACCACGCTGCATGCGCTGAAAGTAGACAAGACTTTCACCTACATTCAAACCAATTACTCACCGGGCAAGCATGTTGCGCAAGTGCGCAAGATGGCGCAATTGCTCGGCGACGAGATGCCGATGCACGTCGAGTTCATCCGCAACCGCGACGGCTTGATGACCTGCTCCGGCTTGCAGTTGGTGCGTTACACGACGGCAGCGCGCCTCTACGAGATCATGCAACTGCATCGCGACAATGGCGTGCATGTCAACAACGCGCATGCCTATGTACTCGAAGACGGCAAGCAGGGCCAGATCAACCCTGATCTGGTGGCGGCGAAGTTGAAGTTCGATCCGCAAGGCCTGCTCAACCCCGGCAAGATGCGCGGCTGGGACGAGCGCGAGCGCATTCTGGCCGATGCAGCGGCGGGGCGCATTTCGCTGCCGGTCTTGCCGTTCTGATTTTTCACCAGGTACCACCGTTGAAACCGTTGGGGCAAGCCAGTTGTAGCCATATGGCATCCGGAAACCCTTGGTGCAGGCGGGTTTCCGCTATTTGATATGTAAACTTTTGTTGCGCCAGCGCTGCTGTGTGAGTGGCGGGCGGGCGCTGCGCTACACTGCGGCGAACCGCTTCGGTCGCATCAATTCGCCGAGTTTTCTTTCCCGCTTTTTTTCGTTGCCGCACTTTTTTCACCGCATCTTTGACTCCGTGAGCGCATCATGAAAATTCTCAAATGGTTTGGCATTGCCGCAGGCGCTTTGGTAGCGCTATTGGTCATCGGCATCGGCATCATCAGCGCGACCTTCGATCCGAATAAATACAAGGACGACATCACCAAAACGGTGAAGGAGAAAAAGAATCGCACCCTCGCGATTCCCGGCAATCTCAAGCTCGCGGTGTTCCCCAAATTGGGGGTGGAAGTCGGCGAGCTGACGCTGTCCGAGTTCAAGAGCGAGAAGGAATTCGCCAAGCTCGGTGGTGCCAAGGTGTATCTGGAATTACTGCCGCTATTGAAAAAAGAAATCATCGTCGACAAGATTGAAGTCGATGGTTTGAACGCGACGGTGATCCGCGGCAAGGACGGTAAATTCAATTTCGACGACCTGATGTCGAAGGACGATAAAGAACCCGCCAAGGTGAAGTTCGACATTTCGTCGGTGAAGGTGGCGAACTCGGGCCTGACCTTTCGCGACGACATGGCCGGCAACACAGTGAAGGTGTCGGCGCTCAACCTCACCACCGGGCGCGTGGTGGAAAAAATGCCGGTCAAGGTGAATCTTGCAGCGAACGTTGAGAGCACGAAGCCCGCTGCGAACGTGAAGGCGGCGGTGGCTGGCGAGTTGACGTTTGATCTGGAGAAAAAGGCGTTCTCGTTCGCTGGTCTCGATGCGCAGATCAGCGGCGGCGCGCGGCAGGCGGCAGCGAAGGGTGTGGCGGCGTTTGATCTGGCTGGCCTCGATGCCAAGATTACCGCATCCACTTTGAACCTCGATCAAACCAGCATGGCGCTGGTGGCGGAAAAATTGGCACTCGAAGCCAAGGGAGCCTTCAACAAGGAGCCGTTCGAAGTCAAACTCAGCGCGCCCAAGCTCACCGCTAACGGCAAAACCCTCGCGCTCGCCGCCGAGAAATTGGCGCTCGAAGCGAAGGGCAAGCGCGGCTCGGAGTCCGGCACCGTCAAGCTCGATGCAGCCAAGATCGACGCCGACATGAGCAACCACAAGCTCGCCGTCGAAGGCCTCACCGCGAGCGGCAGCGGCGCGATGCCCGGCATGCTGATCAACGACTTCAAGGCGAAAGCGCCGAAGCTCGCAGTCAATCTCGACGCCGGTCAGATTCTGGTCGATGGTGTGGCGCTGTCAGCCAGCGGCAAACGCGGCGACGAAGGTTTTGACATCAAGGTCGATGCGCCGAAACTCAACGTGAGTAAAGAGTCGGCATCCGGCGAGGCGATCACCGGCACCGTCAAACTCACCGGCAAAGAGCAGGTTGATGCCAAGTTCAATCTCTCTGGCGTCAAAGGCAGCGGCAAGTCGCTGTCGATCAGCGAGATCAAGCTCGATGCGAATGTGAAAGAGGGCGAGCGCACCATCGTCGCATTGCTCTCGACTGCGCTCACCGCCAATCTCGAAGCCAAGGTGTTTGATTTGGCGAAGATCAACGCCGACATCACCATCACCGATCCGAAGATTCCGCAAAAAACCGTGAAGCTGCCGATCACTGGCAGTGCGCGAGCTGACCTTGGCAAAGAAATGGTCAGCGCAGATATTTCGACAAAGTTTGACGAGAGTTCGATCCAGGCCAAGGGTGGCCTGACCAAATTCAAGAACGGCGCGATCACCTTTGATGTGTCGATTGATAAATTGAATCTCGACAAATACATCCCACCGAAGGACCCGAACGCGCCGAAGACCAGCGAGCCGGAAAAGCCGATTGATCTCTCAGCCTTGAAGACCCTGAACGCCAGCGGCAACATCAAGATCGGCGCGTTGCAAGTGAACAACGTGAAGGCGAACAACGTGTCGCTGACGATTCGCGCAGCCGGCGGCAAGCTCGATGTCAGCCCGATGAGTGCAGCGCTGTATCAAGGCACGCTGGCCGGGGCGGTGAGTGTCAACGCCAACACCAACGCCTTTGCGATCAAGCAAAACCTCACCGGCATCAACATCAACCCGCTGATGAAAGACGCGATCAACAAGGATATTCTCGAAGGCCGTGGCAATGTCAATCTCGACCTTACCACCAGCGGCGCGACGCCCTCAGCGTTGAAGAAGGCGCTCAATGGCAGCACCGCAATCAATCTGCGCGATGGCGCCTACAAAGGCATCAACCTCGCCAAGTCGTTCCGCGAATTCAAAGCGACAGCGTCGATGAACAAAGACAAAGTGCAAGACGCGAAGAAGGAAGACAAGACCGACTTCACCGAAATGAAAATCAGCGCGGCGATCAAAAATGGCGTCGCCACCAGCAACGATCTCGATGTCAAGTCGCCCTTCGTGCGCTTGGGGGGCGAAGGCGCAGTGAATATCGGCGACAGCACGATGGATTACGTCGCCAAGGCCACCGTGATCGGCTCGCCCACGGGGCAGGGCGCGGCAGAAATGGCCGCGATGAAAGGCGTGACGGTACCGGTCAAAATTTACGGCCCGCTCGACGCGGTGAAGTACGACATTCAATACGGCGCCATCGCCGCGGCGGCGGTGCAAGAAAAAGCCAAGAGCGCGGTGGAAGACAAGCTCAGGGGGTTGTTGGGCGGCAAGAAGGCGGATGCGCCGGCGGCACCTGCCGCAGGGCAAGCACCAGCGGCAGGCGCACCAGCAGCACCAGCGCAAAAGCCGCAGTCGGCCGAAGACAAAGCGAAAGAAAAATTGCGCGGTTTGTTTGGGCGTTAAGTGAGAGGTAGCAAGGCGGTGGTAGTTGGCGCGCCAAGCGCTGCCACCGTGAGCATGCGCACCCGCGCAGCCGCAGTTGCTCAGGCGAATGTCGCGCGAACAGCTTCGGCACAAGCCAAGGCTCCCGCCGCCGCGTTCGCCACGCGCGTCATCGCCTGGCAGCGCAAATATGGCCGCCACGATCTGCCGTGGCAAAACACCCGCGACGCCTATCGCATCTGGGTGTCCGAGATCATGCTGCAGCAGACTCAGGTCGCCGCAGTCATCGGCTACTACGCCCGCTTTCTCGAACGCTTCCCTGACGTAGCTACGCTCGCGCGCGCATCGCAAGAAGACGTGATGCGTCACTGGGCCGGCCTCGGCTACTACAGCCGCGCACGCAATCTGCATCGCGCCGCGCAGATCATCGTTGATGAATGGGGCGGGGTATTCGCAGAGTCACCCGAGCAACTCGTCACGCTGCCCGGCGTCGGTCGCTCCACCGCCGCAGCGATTGCCGTGTTCGCGTTCGGCGCACGCGCCGCGATTCTCGACGGCAATGTCAAGCGCGTGATGGCGCGGCACTTCGGCGTAGCCGGGTATCCCGGAGATAAAAAGGTCGAAGAGGCGCTCTGGGAGCGGGTTTCAGGCCTGTTGCCGCGTACCGGTACTCAGACTTACATGCAGGCCTACACGCAAGGCCTGATGGATTTGGGCGCAACCCTCTGCACGCGCAACAAGCCCAACTGCGACGCTTGCCCGTTGCGCGCGACGTGCGTCGCGCACCGTGAAGGCCGCACCGCCGAGCTGCCACAGCGCAAGCCGAAGAAAGCAATCCCGCAGCGCGAGTGCGTCATGCTCGTGCTCCGACATGGGCGCGACGTGTTGCTGGAGAAACGTCCGCCCACCGGCATCTGGGGCGGGCTGTGGTGCTTGCCGCAGTTTGATACTGAGAGCGAAGCGGCGAAGGCGGCAGGCACAGCCTGGAACCAGCGCACTGCGCTCGATACCATCGAACACGGCTTCACCCACTATCGTCTGACGATTCAACCCATCAGCGTGCCGATGCCCAAGCGCACTCTGCAAGCCGGGGAGCCGAACCGCATGTGGTTGCCGCTCGAAGACGCGCGCGATGCAGCCTTGCCGGCCCCAGTCAAAAAACTGTTGATGCAGCTTTCAGC
>JAYVSR010000251.1:0-6634 GCA_043775155.1 Burkholderiales bacterium
CGTCGTCGAGCGCGTGGACGTAGCGCGCGAGCAGGTCTTCGATGGCGCGTTGGGAGGCGGCGTCAATCATGGCGCGCCGCCCTTGCGCGCTGGCTGGCACGCTCATCGGTGTTCGTTTCGCTGTGGCGCTTGGCAACGCTCTTGGTCATCACTCAACTCTCCTCAATAACCCATATGCCCGCGCCACGCCTGCCAAAACCCGCGCACCGAAGTCTCGGTGATGCGCGACTCATCCGACGCCACACCGCGTCCGCCCATCTCGACCACCGAGTGGCGGTCGCCCGCGCCCACCGCGCCGCGCTCGACGAACCCGGTCGCCGCGCCATCTTCCATCGAGATGAACCCTGCCGGGCCGATGAGATTGGATTGCATCAAGCGCATCGCCGTCATCTTCTCGTCGTCATCGGCGTAACCAAACGCGGTCCACAACAGCTCGGTCTCGTGCAGGCCGCGCGGCACGATGCGCCGCACCGCGAGGCAGTTCTTGATCTGTTGCAACACAAAGCCGGGGAACACGCCGACGATCTGCACGCTGCCGCGATCACCGTACTCATCGACTGACGCGATCACCTCTGGCGCTTCGAGCGCGAACTCGCCAGCGGCCGAGCGCACGCCGGCCTTTTCGTATTCATCGCCTGACGGGCCGTCGATAGTGAAGCTGACATGGCAACCGCCAAACCCTTCACCGTGGCCGCCGATGATCACGCCGCCTTTTTGCGACAGCCGGTTGATGCGGAACTTGGCGAAGAACAGATGCAACAGGCTCGCGTGATACGAGTCCTTCACGTTCTCCATGTAGAGCTTCCAGTTCGACGGAATCATCTGGCTATAGCCGCCGAGCGGTTTGACCGGGCGGTTCATCACGCGCTTCACTTTCGCCGCGACATCGGCGCCGAGATAGGTCTCAACTGCGGGCGTGTCGTCTGACAGTGTGCCGAACAGCAGGCCGTGATAGTTCTCGACGCGCACTTTGGCTGGCGCGTTTGATGCCGGCTCGGCGTCGGCCAACATGCCCCCCTTGCCACCAATGCCGCGCTTGAACGCGACGCCCTGCAAATTGCCTTTGAGGTCGTAAGTCCAGTTGTGATAAATGCAGGCGATTTCTTTGGCTTCGCCGCAAGGCTTTAAGCACAACAGCGCGCCGCGATGCGCGCAGCGGTTTTCAAACGCAGCGATATCACCGTTCGCATCACGCGTCACCACCACCGGCATCTCGCCGATGTTCGAGGTACGCCAGGTGTTGGGGCCGATCAGCTCGGCGTCGAGGCAAAGAAAATTCCAAGTACGCCCGCGGAAGATTTTTTCCTGCTCGGCAGGGTAGAGCGCCACGTCTTGATAAACGCGATACGGCACACGCGCCAAGCCTTCAGCGGGCCAGGAAAATGTTGTGGCAAGTCCAGGAGCGGGGGCAGACATCGATGGGCGCAAGGCGTGAAAGGCGCAAATTATAATCAGCGCAAGGAGACCCACGATGAACAACACGATCAAGCACACGATAAAGCACATCACGCACATCATTTCGCGCCGTCGCGCCATCATCGCTGCAACGCTTGCGGGTGCAATCGTATGCGCCGCCGCTGCACCGGCAGCGTTCGCGCAAGACGCGGCCACCTACCCCAACAAACCAATCCGCATCATCGTCCCGTTCCCCGCAGGCGGCACCGCCGACATCCTGCCGCGGGTGCTGGCCGAGAAGCTGACCACGCGCTTCAACCAAACCATCACCATCGAGAACCGCGCGGGCGCGGCTGGCAACATCGGCGCCGAAGCGGTGTTCAAGTCCGACGCTGACGGCTACACGCTCTTGTCGGCCCCGCCACCGCCGCTGGTGATCAACCCCACCCTCTACGCCAAGCTCGCGTTCGACGCCACGCAGTTCGTCCCGGTCACCATCATCGCCGCTGTGCCGAACGTACTGCTGGTCCACCCCAAGGTGCCAGCGACCACGATGGCCGAGTTCATCGCCTACGCCAAAGCCAATCCGGACAAACTCAACTACGCCTCGCAGGGCAGCGGCACCACCTCACATCTGACGGCAGAGATGTTCAAGTCAATGGCCGGCGTGCGCATCACCCATGTGCCGTACAAAGGCACCGCGCCCGCGCTCACCGACCTGCTCGGCGGGCAGGTGGAGATGATGTTCGACAACCTCGGCGTATCGGCGCAGCACGTGCGCTCGGGCAAGTTGAAAGCGCTGGCGGTTGGCAGCGCGAAGCGCGTCGCGTTGCTGCCGAATGTGCCAACGGTGGTGGAAGCTGGCATCGCGGGCTTCAACGCGGTGACCTGGTTTGGTGTTGTTGCGCCGCCGAAGACCTCGCCTGAGATCGCCGCGAAGCTTTCCGCTGCGATTGCTGATGTGTTGAAGAACCCTGACGTGATCAAGCGCCTGCAAGACCTCTCGGCTGAGCCGGTCGGCAGTACGCCCGCCGAGACGGCGGCGTTCATGAAGGATGAAGCGGAACGCTGGAAGCGGGTGATTCAGAGTGCAAATGTGAAGGTCGATTAAAAAGGTAAATACTTCACAAATTTGCTGCGCACGATTTACCTCTACGACGCAGCGGCGCTTCATACACTTGCACTTCCTGCCTCTTTCGCGAGTTGCGCCATGCTTGCCTCCTGCTCCGCCCACGCGGCCGTTGACAACGCGACAGCAAGTGGCCGCTTGTCCGGCATTGGCGCTGGCGGCGGCGCACGGAGACGCTCGTACCGCATTGGCGGCACCCACCCGGCGACAAATCTGCTTGGCGGCATGCTCGATGCCATTGATTACGGCTTGGTACTGCTCGACACCGAAGCGCGCGTGGTATTGATTAACCGTCTGGCGCGCGCCGAGGCGGATACCGGCCGGGTGCTGCGCCTGAGTGGCGGCCACCTGACTGCCGCAACGGGCGAACACGCACTGCAGATTGACACCGCACTTGACGGCTGCAGCAGAGGCTGCCGCAGTCTGATCACCTTCGGTGGCGAGGCCGACGATCTGGCGCTGTCGTTTATCCCTCTCTCCGATGGCGCAGAGCCTGCCGCAGGGCGGCACGCCTACCCCTACTCACTCGTCCTGTTAAGCAAACGCGAGGTTTGCGCCCGGTTCACGCTGCAGCAATTCGGCCGTCAGCACGACTTGTCCGCAGCGGAGCTGGCTCTGCTGCCGGCCATTTGCCGCGGCCTTGGCGCAGAAGAAGCCGCCGCCGAACACGGGGTCGGTGTGTCTACCGTGCGCAGCCAGTTCTCCGGCATTCGCCACAAAACCGGCGTCAAGTCGATGCGCGTGCTGATGGCGCGATTGAACCGTCTGCCGCCGATTTCACCCGCGCTTGGTTTGGCGTGCGTGGTCTAGAGTCAATCGCCGCAGCCTGAGACCGGCGCGCAGCCAACGCGCTGTCACCACACTGGGCAGGCTGAACAACGCTATATTTCGCCTGTGTCGTCCACCCGTACCAAACCGCCCGAAACCAGTGCAGACGCAGAGCTTCTCGCTGCGCTGCCACCACCATTGCGCCAGCTCGCAGGCAGCGGCACGATCCGCCGCTATCGCGCGCGCACCACGCTGATCGAAGAGGGCGATGAGGGCAGTTCGCTGATCATTGTGCTTTCAGGCGCGCTGCGTATTTTTTGCACCGGCCCGAACGGACGCGAAATTACGCTTGCCGTTTATGGCCCGGGTGAATATGTCGGCGAAATGTCGCTCGATGGCGGACTGCGCTCGGCCAGCGTCGAGACCGATAGCGCGAGTGTGTGCGCGGTGGTCAATGGCCGCACATTGCGCGCGTTTTTGGCGCGCAGCCCGGAGTTTGCGTTTGAGCTGATCGTGCGCCTGATCCGCCGCACACGCCTGGCCACCGCCAATGCAAGCAGCCTCGCCCTGCTTGACGCCTATGGCCGCCTGGCCAATCTACTTGACACGCTGGCAGAGCCACACACCGGCAACAAACGCATCATCAAGCAGCGGCTGACCCATCGCGATATTTCGGAACGCATCGGCTGCTCGCGCGAACTGGTCAGCCGCCACCTCAAGGATCTTGCGCGCGGCGGCTTTATCGCAATCTTGCAGCGCCAGATCGTATTGCTCAAGCGCTTGCCGCAGCGCTGGTAGCCACAGTTGGCAACGATGCCGCAGCAGCGCGCGGCGTGATGGAGCGTAGGGAAGAGTCCGCCGCAACAGCCAGCACCGGCGCAGCCACCGCCGGCACCGCCTTCGATTTCGCTGCTACGCCACCCACCACACCCGCCGTCACCAGCAGCGACGCCAGCCACTCAAATGTACTGACGGGATCACCAGAAATTTCAATCGACGACCACATCCCCGCCACCGGCACCAGCGCGAGCATCATGCCCACCGACAGGCTGCCGATGCGCAGCACCGCATAGCCCACCGCCATGAAGGCGACGCAGCCCATCAA
This sequence comes from Burkholderiales bacterium, assembly GCA_043775155.1. Classification (GTDB taxonomy): domain Bacteria; phylum Pseudomonadota; class Gammaproteobacteria; order Burkholderiales; family JAEUOS01; genus CANJDH01. The sequence goes on from JAYVSR010000251.1 coordinate 4,398, forward strand.
CACGCCTTGAACCACGAAGTGCAGCAGCACCTGCGAAGGCGGCGCAACCATGATCTGCTTGGGGGCGATGAATAGGTACCAGGGCAAAATCACCAACGCCGACGTCACTGCCACCAGCGCCGTCCCCACCGCCGCCGGAATTTGCCGCCGCTCGGCGTAGATCAGGTACGACGCACCACACATGGATGCCGCAACAAACATCAAATCACCCCAGAGGGTCAGCGGCGCCGCCTGGCCCGACGCTGAAAACGCGAGGATCATGCCGCCGCCAATCAAAATGAACACCAACCCCAAGCGCTGCCCCGGCAACGGCGCGCGGCGAAACGCCAGATAGGAAAACAAGGCGATCCATACCGAGATCATGCCGGGCCCCAGCGACGAGCCATGCCCGGCCGGGGCGATTTGCAATCCGAATATGGTGAACCCCACCATGCCCCAGCCATGCGCAAACGACAGCGGCAGCGCACGGCGCCAAAGATCGGCCGGAATGCGCCGCGCCACGATGATCAGATACGGCAACAAACACAGCGCACTGCCGCCGAGACGCAAGAACATCATGTCAGCCGGCGACAGTGAAGTGAGCACCCCGCGCCGCGTGACGGCGGTGTATATCGAATAAATCATTAGCCCGAGCAGAGCAGCGGCGAAACCTTTGATGCGTTCATCCGAACGCAAGCTACCGGGTGCAAAAACAGTCAACGCCATGGCGGTCTCCCCGCGTCAGGCGGCACGCTTGGCGCGCTTGCGCACCTCTGCGCCGTAGCGGCCAAAATCCGGCGGACGTTCGGGCGACACACTGCGGATGGTGCTGTTGACGCCATCCCAAAATGGCGCGGTCTGCCCGCTCACGCCATCGAATGCCGGCAAGCGGTCGAACACCGCGGCGTCAGACGTCTCATCGAGAAAACAGCCGCGATGCAGGGGCTGCAATTGAAACAGTGGCTTGTTTGCCGCCAGATGGATCACTTCGTTGGTCGCCAGCAAACGCAGATTGATGAACACCGGGCAGGGCTTGAACCAATCGGTCTCAATCACCCCTTCATAACAACTGTAGGCGCGGCTGCCAACAATATTGGCAAGCGGCCGCACCAGCACATTCCAGCCGGGTGCGGTGGCGACGAACAGGCCAGTCCAGATTTGCACCACACCGGGTACGAACAGGCTCGACACGAAAGGCGGCACACCGCCTTGTAACTCCGGCGGGCAGGTGCTGTCCCAGCCCTCGCGCATCTCTTCAGACACATGGCTAGTGAGCGGGGCCCACACGCCATCGTTGAGAAAAAACACCTCGGCACCGTCCCAGCGCAGACTGATGTCCCGCGGTGGAAAAACATACCAGCCAAAACCCGAAGCCATGCGCAAGGCCTCGCAATACTGGTGGGCGGCAGCGGGGATACTGCCAAGCGCAGTCTTGTCGGCGCGCATCGGCGGAATAATTTGCGGCGATACCAAAAAAAATTCCACCAGTTTGTTGCTGGTGGACTCATAGTTGCGAGTCATGATGGCTCTCGTCGCATCGGGGTGAAGCGAGAATTATAGAAGACGAAACTGTGCTGCTCGCGCGGGCAGACGGGTGCGCCGGCCCGGCGTGCAGTTCATCCTTACTTCTTTGCGATGTTGCGTTTTGCCAGGTGGGCTGCGACGGTGGGGGAAATCATTCCGCCGCCAATTTTCTTCGCCAAATGTGATGAGATTGAAGGCGAAATACATCCACCCCCAATTTTTGGGCTTGCAGCCGCACTGGTTTTACTTGATGTTGCAACGGTTACTTTTTGGGTATGGGCAACCACTGCCGGTGAAACACTTCCGCCGCCAAATTTAGCTTTCGACATGAGATATCTCCAGTAGACGAATCGATATGAAGGTCCACGGAAATCTCGATTTCACATCTCAAAGCCACCGGAATAGCCGGCTGAGTCGAGCTAAATCACTTCCGCAGTACCTAGCATGAAGTCTAGGTGCGGCTGCGGCGGATAGGCTGTAAATAGCTCGCCCTGAAATTGTGATTTATTTACATTTTTCGAAGGAGGCAGCCGAGCACAAGCGTGCCGGAGAGGCGCTTGTACCAACGATCTTCGCTATTTATTGCCAGCCATTGCCGGCGATAGCGGGCAGAACTCAATGCGTGACTGGCAGTCCGGCAACGACCATTGCATCAGCCCATCTTTTTACTAAAGGCGTTTCCCCGTGAGGCATGCGTGCCAAACAGGAGGCCCTTGTGAGGTGAGGTTCCACAC
>JAYVSR010000252.1:0-6564 GCA_043775155.1 Burkholderiales bacterium
GAAGTAATCACCCTCTCCCTAACCCTCCCCCCGAGGGGGAGGGAATAGAAAAGACAAGATGCCCGCCTACATCGACATCGCTACCTTTGAGCTGGACTATTCGCCGCGCGAAGTGTTGCAGCTCTCGGATCGCACGAGCGCGAATGTGCGCGTTGATGTGGTGATTCAGCGGGCGATTGATCGCGGCGCGGCGATGATTGATCGTGAGCTGGCGCGCTGCTATGTGTTGCCGCTGACGCCGATGCCAGGGTATTCGGCGGTGCCGGATCATGTGTTGCTGACGCTGTCGGAGTGGAATGGGCGCATCGCGCGCTACCTTCTCCGAGACGACGGCGAGAAGGAGGGGATCGGATCGGCATCGGTCGTGAGCCCTCCGACGGCGCGCTATCGCGAGGTGATGGACGCGCTGAAGCTGTGCGACCCGTCGAAGCCTTGCGGCTGCGAGCTGTTCACAGGCGTCGTCCTTAACCCACGTGCGGCGGCGTCTGCGGGCGGGCCGAAAGATAGCGTGGTGTGGGGCGACTCGGGCAGCCGCTTTGGGCGCGACGATGTGGAGCACGGTGCGCGGGACGCGACGCAGTGGGGTGGCGTGGAGCAGCCCGACACGACGGCGTACATGGGCTACAGCGGTGGCGAACGCGAGACGATTATTCGTGGCGATTCGTTCGCCCGCGAATGGCAGTGGCTGGACAGCACGGACACGCCGATCAACATCACCGGCTACACCGGCATGTGGGAGTTGTTCCGGGGTGAAAATATTTTGGTGCAAAGCGGCGCGCTCACGATGGTGAACGCGGCGCTGGGCAAGATGAGTTACGCGCTTAGCGCTGCGCAGACGCAGGTGATTGCAGCGGGCGAGTATTGGTACCGCGTGCGATACACGTCCGTTGCGGGCTTTGTGACCGTGATCGAGCGGCGACGCTGGCAGGTGTCGTCATGACCGACACGGTGATTGTCACGCGCAATGTGACCAGCACAGTGGTCAGCCGACCCCCTGCGAACACCGTGGTGGTCAATGGGCCGGGGGTGCAGGGCATTCCGGGCTCGGCGGGCATTGCGGCGGCTGCGCGCATTCCGATGTTGGCGCAAGATTCTCTGGCACCGGGGCAGCCGGTGTTCGCCGATCAGGTGAATGGCCGCGCGCGACTGGCGACGGCGGCCGTGTGGACTCAAGCGCGCGTGATTGGGCTCGCGACCGCAGCCACCGCCGCAGGATTTGTCGCGGCCATTGCTGCTGATTTTTTGACCCTGTCGGACTGGACGCTGGCCGCAGGTGTGGCCACGCTCACGCTCGGCGCGCGCTACTGGCTGTCGCTCACTGCTGGTCGATTGACGACGACGCCACCCAGCGCCGTTGGGCACACGGTGATTTTTGTGGGGGTGGCGACAGCGGTCGACACGCTCGCGCTCAATATTTCTCAACCTACTCTACTTTAGAGGTGACTTAATGGCTACTCGTGTCCCCCTCGTGATAGTTGCTGGCGAAGTCCAGCAGCTGCAATCCGGCGATCAAATTGTTGTGCAGACGGCGCAGATTGATGTGCGTATCGTTACCAACGGTGAAGCATCCGTCGCGTTGGTCATCGGCGCGCCTGTCTATGTGTTTGGTGCTGGATCGGTCAAGCGGGCGCAGGGCAATGCCCTCTCGACCTCGAAGGTGCTGGGCCTGTGGGTCGATCCGTCGACCGCCGCTGCGGCCACCGGGCAGGTCGGGCTGAACGGCTTGCTCACCGCGACCACCACGCAATGGGACGCCGTGACCGGGCAGACGGGCGGCCTAACGTCGGGCGCGATTTATTACGTCGATCCGGTTACCGCTGGCAAGTTGACATCGACGGCCCCCAGCACCGTCGGGCAGGTGGTGGCACCGGTCGGCATTGCGTTGTCGACGACTGATTTTGAGATCAACGAAGGCCTTCGGGTGTTGCTCTAACCAATGGCTGCACGTTCCGCATTAGTCATCGTTGCTGGCGAGGTGCAACAGCTGCAAGCTGGTGACACGCTTGCGGGCGCGAGCGGCGGCGCTGGGTTGACGCTCTCAACCGTCGAGATAGACCTCGGCGCGACGGCGCGGCGATCAGGCTATTTCACCATCACGGGCAGTGGCCTGACCACAAGCAAGCCGGTGGCAATCAACAAGGCGGTGGGCCCGTACACCGGCAAGGGATCGCTTGCCGATGAGGCCGAGATGGACGCGATGACGGTGAGCGCGAGCGTGGTCAACGCCACGACCATCAAGGGGTATTGGGCGTCACCGACGCACGTGCGCGGCAATCATAAATTTAACTATCAGGTGAGTGCGTAATGGCGGTGCTTGAAGACGGCGTCACGGCGGGGCAATTGCTGGGCATCGACGCGACATTTAAGGCGGCAAGGGTGTCGATCCGTCCGAGCGAGGTGCTGGGCTGGCAGTCGATTGCCAGCCGGAGCGGCGCGCTGACGGGGCTGGCCTCAAACGTGCCGATTTTTTCGCTCCGCAACGCGAGTGCCAACTTGCTGCTGGTGCGGCGCGTGGGCGTTGGCTTCATTTGCACCACGGCGTTCACGACTGCGCAGTTGATGGAATATTCGTTGTTTGTGTCGCGCGCGTGGACTACGTCGGACTCTGGCGGCATCGCCATTGCGTTGACCGGCAACACCAATAAGCATCGCACCAGCCTCGCGACCGTGAGCAACATTGACGCGCGGGTGTCGACGACCGGCACTTTGACGGCGGGCGCAAAAACGTTCGACACCAACATCATCGGCGTGACCGGCGCGTGGATCGGCGCGGTGGGCGCGGCGCTGAACCCGGCGCTGAACAATCTGCTGGCGCACGACGCGGGCGATTACCCGTTGGTGCTGGCACAAAACGAAGGCATCAATATTCACAGCCTTCAAGGGATGGGAGCAGCGGGTGTGGGCACGGCCTACATCTCACTTGAGTTTGCCGAGGCTACGAGCTATTGATGATGGACAACCTGTACGCCCTGCAACCGCTCCTGGTCGGCTATCTGCTGGCGCAGGTGCCGTCGCTGCATTTTGCAGCGGGGGTAGCGGATGCGCAGAGCGTGCGCGGCAATAGTAAGGTGGTGAACGCGGCACCGAATCCGATCACGACAGCGGGCGGATTGGGTACGCCTAAATTCGGCGCGGTGTTTGTGTGCCCTGCGCCGGACTTTAATGCGATTGAGGGCGCGAGCTCGACCAGCGAGGGCGGATGCCGCGTGACCCGGCAGCGCTGGATGCTGCTGGTGGCCACAATCAACGTGACGCGCCTGGAGCAGGCGAACAACGGCGAGGCGAATCCGGCCGTGATGGCGAATGGGTTGATTTGCGCGCAGGTGCTGCCCGCGATGGAGCGCTTTCGCTGGTCGCCGAGCGGCTGGCCTGCGTTGAAGCGATTGAGCATGACGCGGGTGCCGACCGGGTTGCCCGCCAATATTTTTCCCGACGAAAACGGCCTGTACCTCACGGCGTTTGCGTATGAGACGGAGCAGCCGCAGTGATTACATCGCTGGAATCCGTCGCGTGTTCCGGCGCGAGCGTACCGCCCGCCATGAGCGGCTATCGGTCGACATTTGACTCGATTGGGGCAGGCGCGCGCGGCCTGATGGTGACCATTGTTCAGCTCGGCTGCACGAATGCGCCGCTGCCTGTAGGTTCGTTGTCGTACACGTTTGACTTTAGCCGACCGGCGAACAGCGCGTGGCTTGGGGTGTATTTATGAGCAATATCGCGGTCAAAGACGGCGCCGGCTCGGATGTGTTCATGGCCGCGCTTGGCGCGGGCACCAATGCCGATCCGTTCGTCACAAAGCATCAGGCAACCGTTGGCGGGTACACCGATACGCCGTCCAGCGCGACGCTGACGAGACCGGCGGATAGCGTGGCGTACGCGGCGAACGATTTGATTGCCAGCAGTACCACGGCTGGGTCAGTGGTGGTGCCGAACGTGGCGGTGGCGCGAAACGCTGCGGGCTCAGGACTGATACGCGGCGGCGTGCTGCGCGCGACGCAGACGAGCGGGCTGTCTGCGTGCCTGATGCGCATCGATCTTTGGAGCGGGGCCCCGACGTTTGTCGGGGGCGACAACGCGGCATACGCGGTGGCCACCGGTGCGGCAGCATGGCTTGGCGCGATGAACTGCACGCTGCAGCAATTCAACGATGGCGCGGTGGCTTCGATGTTGCCGGAGGCGGGCACCGAGATCGGTTTCAAGCTAGCGTCGGGTCAGCTCATTTATTGGACGCTGCAGACGCAAAGCGCATTCACACCGCAATCAGCGGTTGTGTTTACGTTTGTGCCTGTGGTGTTGCAGGACTAACGATGAGCCCGCTCTTAAAACGCATCGCCACGCCGCAGTTCAAACGGCCACGACGCGATCCGTTTGCCAGCGCTGTTGTGTTGCTAATGCGCATGCAGGGTCGAGCGGGTTCGGCGGCTTTCGTTGATGAACTGGGGCACTCGGTTACGACACACGGCAGCGTGCGCTTTGAGGCTAATCGCGGCAACCGCAACGCGCTCGAGGCGTATTTTGACGGCGTCACGCCCAACTCGACGGCGCTGTCGCTGGCGGATGCGGCAGAGTGGTTCTGCTCAGGTGACTTGACGCTGGAGCAGGAATTCACGCCGTGGGTGCAGGGAGCCAGCACGCTCATTGATATTGGGGGCGTGATCGGCGCGTCATGGCAGCCGATGCAGCTGTACGTGGATAGCGATGGCTTGTGCAAATTTAATGCGTCGTCGACGAACGCGGGTACTGATTTGGCGAGCGCGCTGCCCTTTGGCACGTACCAGATCGGGCGGCGCAACGTGGCTGCGGTGGTTGCCAGCGGTAGCAGCTGGTCTTTGTATTTGAACGGCGTTCGTGGCGCGACTTTCAGTAACAGCGCGCGACCCTTCAATTCGGCGACCGGCATCGTGCTCGGCAACTTTTCTAACGGGAGTTTTCCGACGCCGCTAGCTGGAAATTATCTTGGCTTTTTGGGCCCCATTCGATTCACCAATGGCGCGGCGCGATACAGCGGCGCGTCGTATGTCGTGCCGGATGTTTTTGAGGCGCTGCGATAGCGATGTTGTCCACATCAATGCCTAGACCTGGTCGGCTTTCGGTAGCGATCAACCGCATCGCCGCCGAGGAGAACATCCCCGGTTGCTGGCCTTGCACTTTGCTGCGGATTTCGCTGCGGTTGCAGTGGGTGGCGTTGCTGGGCGGATGGGGGCTCGGGTTTGTGACGGCGTTGTGCGTTGCGCGGATCTGGAGGGCGCTATGAGCTGCATTGGGTGTGCGCCCGCACCGCTGTCGTACCAGGCGCAGATGGCGCAGCTGCAACAGGCGACTTCGGTGCGGTTGTTGTCTTCGAAATGGCATCAGTGGCTGCTGTATCCGGCGGGCTCTGTGTTGTCGGTGCCGCGTGCGGTGGCGGATGAATGGGTGGCTTCCGGCCGTGCCCTGATTACTTGAATTTTCTTTAACTGACAGGAGGCCATCATGGCTGTGAAGCAAGAGTGTTGTTCGGTGCCGCAGGGCAGGTTCTACATCGGTGAATACGGCGGCGTGTTGCAGAAGGCGCTGCCCACCGGCGGCGTGATCACGCCACAGCTGTCGCTGATCCAAAACGCGTACCTCGGTGCGACCGAAGAGGGGAAGCTGAACCTTGAGTTCGAGGAGCCGATGACATCAAACATGGAAACGCGCGGCGGTGGCATCGGCTGCTACGTCAAGTATTTGAAGTCGGCCATGCTTGAAATTTCGGTGGTGTGCAACACGGCGGAATCGGCGTCGCTGGCGACCTTTGGCACGGTGCGCGAATTTGCGGGCGGCGCGGTGACCGGCGAGACGCATGCGGTGATCAAGAACGCAACGAGCACGGTGTCGTCGCAATCGAAGAACACGTTCATCCCGTTCAACCGGATTCCGGATCCATCGATTGCGTACGTCATCACCAACATCGGCGCGACGGTGACCTACGTCGAGGGCACGGATTACACCAAGGTGGAGTCGGGCATTGAGGTGTTGCCGGGGAGCACCATTGCCAACAGCGTTGGGCCTGCGTACGTGGCAACCATTGTGTGTGGTTACACGGCGGTGGACACGCAGAGGAACGACGGCCTGACCGTGTTGCAGAAGAACCATTCCGTCTTTTTGGACGGCTTTGATCGCATGAGCGGTTCGTCGCGTCAATGGTGGTTTTACAACGCGCGCGGCTCGGTGAAGACCCTGCCGACGAAGAGCAAGGATGTGGTGAAACTGGACTTCATGTTCATGCTACTGCCGGATTCGCGCATTCCGTACACGACGAACAATCCGACGTCGCAGTACTTCCATCAGCTCAATTCGTAGGGCGAGCAATCATGAGTAGAGACAAGTCGGAAATCGTGCCCGCTGAGATCGCTGCGCCCGCAGCGGTCGTGTTGTATCTGTCGCGTCCGTGGACGACGGGCGCGGGCGTGACGTATCCAGCGCACGTCGAAGGCGCGAAGCCGTTGACGCTGGACTTTGCCGCACTGCCTGACGGCGTGACGACGGCGGACATTGACTATTTGATCTCGACGGGTAGTGCGGAGAGCGCGGCGATGCGCG
>JAYVSR010000253.1:0-11636 GCA_043775155.1 Burkholderiales bacterium
TGGAACGCCGACGTGGTGGCCACCGCCAAGCGCGATTTGAAACCCGGCGAAATGCTCGATGGCGAGGGCGGCTACACGGTGTGGGGCAAGCTGTTTCAGGCGAACAAATCGCACGCCGCGGGCGGCTTGCCGCTCGGCCTCGCGCATGACGTGAAAGTGGTGCGCCCGGTGAAAAAAGGGCAGAGCCTCACCTGGGCCGACGTGGCGATGGACGAAACCACCCACGCCTATAAAATCCGCCGCGAGATGGAGGCGTTGTTCGCGCCCAAGTTAAAGAAAGCTGCGTGAGAAAAGCGGCGTAAACCGAAAAAGCGGCGTAAACCCAAAGCCATCAAAGCAATGGCGCGATGAATTGATTTGGAGAATGGTGATGAAAAGTTTGCCCAAGGCGCTGGTATTCGATGTGTTCGGCACCTGCGTCGATTGGCGCGGCTCGATCATCCGCGAAGGCCGCGCGCTCAATCTCGAGCGTGGCTGGAGCATCGACTGGGAAGGTCTGGTTGATGCCTGGCGCGGCGCGTATCAGCCGAACATGAAAAAGGTACGCACGGGCGAGCTGCCGTGGACCATGCTCGACCAATTGCACCTGATGGCGCTGAAGGCCTTGCTGCCGCAGTTTCTCAATGGCACACCGCGCAAAGCCTTGGTGGGAGCGGATCTTCAGCGTATCAACACAATGTGGCATCGCCTCAAGGCGTGGCCGGAAGCGGTTGCAGGGTTGAAGCGGCTCAAGTCCAAACATATCATCGGCACGATGTCGAATGGCAACGTCGCGCTGCTGACCAACATGGCGAAATTCGCCGGCCTGCCCTGGGATCTGGTGTTCTCAGCCGAATGGGTGCATCACTACAAGCCGGACCGCGAGACCTATCTTTCCGCGCCACGCATGCTCGGTTTGAAACCAGCCGAAGTGATGCTGGTGGCCGCGCACAAAAACGATCTCGATGGCGCGAAAAAAGCCGGCCTCATGACCTGCTTCGTGCCGCGCCCGAAAGAATACGGCCCGGCCGAGGTGGCCGGCTACGACTCAAAATTCGAACCGCGGTTTGATTTCAACGCGACCGATTTTGTCGATCTCGCGCGCCAGCTGCGCTGCTGAAACCGCCAGTTGTCGCAGCGCAATATGGCATAATTCAAAGTCTTGTTTTGCAACGACTTTGAGGCGGTGCGGCGCGTTTGCCAACGACGCGCGGCTCCGCCAAACCGGAAGCCATGGCGCAAACTCTTTACGATAAATTATTCGATTCGCACGTCGTCCACACCGAGGAAGACGGCACCGCCCTGATCTACATCGACCGTCATCTGGTGCATGAGGTGACGAGTCCGCAGGCCTATGAAGGCCTGCGCGTGGCCGGGCGCAAAGTTTGGCGTACCGACTCCATCGTCTGCACCGCCGATCACAACACGCCGACCGATGGCTGGGAGCGCGGCATCGACGGCATCGAAGACCCGACGTCGAGAGAGCAGGTCATCACGCTCGACAAAAACATGAAGGCGCATGGCGGCGCGCTGGCGTATTTTCCGTTTCTCGACAAGCGCCAGGGCATCGTCCACGTGATTGGGCCGGAGCAGGGCGCAACCTTGCCGGGTATGACGGTGGTGTGTGGCGACTCGCATACTTCGACCCACGGGGCGTTTGCTTGTCTTGCGCACGGCATCGGCACCTCGGAAGTCGAGCATGTGCTGGCGACGCAATGCCTGGTCGCGAAAAAAATGAAGAACATGCTGATCAAGGTCGAGGGCGCGTTGCCAGCCGGCGTGACGGCGAAAGACATGGCGCTGGCGATCATCGGCAAAATCGGCACCGCAGGCGGCACCGGTAGCGCGGTGGAATTCGCCGGCAGCGCCGTGCGCGCACTGTCACTCGAAGGGCGCATGACCCTGTGCAACATGGCGATTGAAGCCGGTGCGCGGGCGGGCATGGTGGCGTTTGATGACGCTACCGCCGCTTACCTCAAAGGCCGCACGTTCTCGCCCGTGGGGCGCGAGTGGGATGTCGCGGTTCAATACTGGAAGACCTTGAAGTCCGACGATGGTGCGCAGTTTGATACGGTGGTTGAGATGCGCGCCGAGACGATCCTGCCGCAAATCACCTGGGGTACCTCACCCGAGATGGTGACCGGTGTGGATGGCCGAGTGCCTGATCCGGAGAAGGTTAAAGACGCCGGCCGCCGCAGCGACATGGAACGCGCGCTGACCTACATGGGCTTGACCCCGGATACGCCGATGACCGAGATTCGCCTCGACAAAGTGTTCATCGGCTCCTGCACCAACTCACGCATTGAAGACATGCGTCAGGCGGCGTGGGTGGTAAAAAAATTGGGCAGGCGCGTGGCGTCGAACGTCAAGCTGGCGCTGGTGGTTCCGGGCTCGGGGCTGGTCAAGGCGCAAGCCGAAGCCGAAGGACTCGACAAGGTGTTCAAGGACGCGGGCTTTGAGTGGCGTGAGCCCGGTTGTTCGATGTGCCTCGCAATGAACGCCGACAAGCTGGAGCCGGGTGAGCGCTGCGCCTCGACCTCGAACCGTAATTTTGAAGGCCGTCAAGGGACTGGCGGGCGTACCCACCTGGTTAGCCCGGCGATGGCGGCGGCGGCGGCGATTGAGGGTCATTTTGCCGATGTACGGCGGCTGACGGCGTAGTGCAGAGAAAAACGGGCGGAGCACAAGCGAGACTAAACATCATGGAAAAATTTACTGTTCACAAAGGCCTGGTGGCACCGATGGATCGCGAGAACGTCGACACCGACGCGATCATCCCGAAGCAGTTTTTGAAGTCGATCCATCGCACCGGTTTCGGCGTGAATCTATTCGACGCCTGGCGTTACAAAGACGAAGGCTGGCCGGGAAAAGACAACTCGAAGCGCCCGCTGAATCCCGATTTCATCCTCAATCAATCGCGCTACCAGGGCGCATCGATTCTGGTCGCGGGTAAAAACTTCGGCTGTGGCTCGTCGCGCGAGCACGCGCCTTGGGCCTTGCAGGAGTACGGCTTTCGCGCCGTGATCGCGCCGTCATTCGCCGACATTTTTTTCAACAACTCATACAAGAACGGCTTTTTGCCGGTGGCGCTGACCGAGTCGCAAGTACGCCGCTTGATCGACGAGGTCAATGGTTTTGTCGGCTATCAGTTGACGATTGATCTCGGCGAGCAGGTGGTGACGACGGCGGGTGGTGACAAGTTCGCCTTCGACATCACGCCTCACCGCAAGTATTGTTTACTCAATGGCTTTGACGATATTGGTCTGACGCTGCGGCAGTCGGAAAAAATCACCGCGTTTGAAAACCTGCGCCGCGCGCAGCACCCTTACTACTTCAACACCAAGATCGCTTGAGTGTCGAAAAATTCACGAAAAATTCACGAAAAATAACGAAAGTTTGCCGGAATGAAAATCGCAGTTTTGCCGGGTGACGGCATCGGAAAAGAAATCACCGTCGAGGCGGTGCGCGTGCTCGAAGCCGTCGCCTCGACCATGGGCTTGAAGCTGGAGCTGGAAGAAGCGCCAGTTGGCGGCGCGGCCTATGACGCGCTTGGCGACCCGCTGCCCGAGTCGACTCTGAAGCTGGCGAAAGACGCGGACGCGATTTTGTTTGGTGCCGTCGGCGGCTGGCAGTACGACACGCTGCCGCGCGCAAAGCGCCCGGAGCAGGCGGTGCTGGGTCTGCGCAAGCACCTTGGCCTGTTCGCCAATCTGCGTCCGTCGATTGTGTATCCCGAACTGGTCAATGCCTCGACCCTGAAGCCCGAGGTAGTGTCGGGGCTGGACATTTTGATCCTGCGCGAACTCACTGGCGACATTTATTTCGGTCAGCCGCGCGGCACGCGCACGGTCGAGAGTGGCCCATTCAAAGGCCAGCGCGAAGGCTTCGATACGATGCACTACGCCGAAGGCGAGATTCGCCGCATCATGCATGTCGGCTTCGCCGCCGCGCGCAAGCGTGGCAAAAAACTCTGCTCGGTGGATAAATCCAACGTGCTCGAAACCATGCAGTTATGGAAAGAAGTCGCGGCCGAGGTGGCAAAAGAATATCCCGACGTCGAGTTCTCCAGCATGTATGTGGATAACGCGGCGATGCAGTTGATTCGCAACCCGAAGCAATTTGACGTGATGGTCACCGGCAACATGTTTGGTGACATTTTGTCGGACGAAGCCTCGATGCTGACCGGCTCGATTGGCATGCAGCCCTCGGCATCGTTGAACGAAAGTAAAAAGGGATTGTACGAGCCGATTCATGGCACGGCGCCGGATATCGCGGGTAAAAATCTCGCGAATCCGCTCGGCACGATTCTGTCGGCGGCAATGCTGCTGCGTTACTCGTTCGACCAGGACGAAGCCGCCAGGAAAATCGAAACTGCCGTGCGCAGCGTGCTCAAACAGGGCCTGCGCACGGCGGACATTTACGAGCCCGGCACCACCAGGATCGGCACTAAAGAAATGGGCGCTGCGGTGTTGAAAGCGCTCTAAGCACAAGTTTCAGTTGACCTTGACCGTTTCGGCCCAGGCGGCTGAAACAGGGAAAGTCCGGCAGGCGGTCGATGCGGACTGCGCAGACCATCAAGGCTCAATAACTGAAACGACAGGTGACATGATGAAAAAAGTGGGATTGGTAGGCTGGCGCGGCATGGTTGGCTCCGTGCTGATGCAGCGCATGCAGGACGAAGGTGACTTCGCCCACATCGAGCCGGTGTTTTTCTCCACCTCGGCAGCCGGCAAAGATGGCCCGGTGATCAACGGCAAATCGACCGGCAAATTACTTGATGCCGGCAGCATTGCTGACCTGAAGAAAATGGACATCGTCATCACCTGTCAAGGCGGTGACTGGACCAACGAGGTTTTCCCGAAGCTGCGCGCAGTCGGCTGGAACGGCTATTGGATCGACGCGGCGTCCGCCTTGCGCATGCAGGACGACGCCATCATCATTCTCGACCCCGTCAATCTCGCTGTGATTAAGGATGGCTTGACCAAGGGGAAAAACGGCGGCATCAAAAATTACATCGGCGGCAATTGCACCGTCAGCCTGATGCTGATGGCGCTCGACGGCTTGTTCAAAGCCGATCTGGTCGAATGGATGTCGGCGATGACCTACCAGGCCGCCTCGGGCGCGGGCGCGGCCAACATGCGCGAGCTGCTCATCCAAATGGGCGAGGCCCACCGCGTGGCAAAAGAGATGCTCGACGATCCGGCCTCGGCAATCCTCGACATCGACCGTGAAGTCGCCGGGATTCTGCGCGATGACGCCTTTCCGACCAGCAACTTCGGCGTGCCGCTGGCCGGCAGCCTGATCGCCTGGATCGACAAAGACCTCGGCAATGGCATGTCGAAAGAGGAGTGGAAGGCGGCTGCCGAAGGCAACAAAATCCTCGGGCGCAGCAGTGGCAACAGCGGCGGCAAGACCGGCAACCCAATCCCGATTGATGGCCTGTGTGTGCGCATCGGCGCGATGCGTTGCCATTCGCAGGCGCTGACCATCAAGCTCACGCGCGATGTGCCGCTAAACGAAATCGAAGACATGTTGGCGAAAGCCAATCCGTGGGCCAAGGTGGTGCCGAATCAGCGTGAGGCAACCATGCAACACCTGTCGCCGGCCGCAGTGACGGGCAATTTGGTCACGCCGGTCGGGCGGTTGCGCAAAATGAGCATGGGGCCGCAGTATTTGTCGGCGTTTACCGTGGGAGACCAGTTGTTGTGGGGGGCAGCGGAGCCGTTGCGGCGCATGTTGCGGATTTTGGTCGATTGAGGGCAGTGTGGCGCGCCGGCTTCGGGCTCGGGTACGAGACAAAGCGCGGTGCCCACGCAACACCTAATGCGCTGTGCATACTTCAAGTCAAGGCTTAGCTTGCATCGCTAACCTTTTGATGTTACCTTCATAAGTTAGAACGTAGCGGGTTTTCCGGGGGCGCGTTGTGTGGTTCGTGCGCGATCATCAAAATTCCCGGTTTTCGTTCGCCAATGCTGGCAAATTTGGTGCGAATTGACTCGGCGCGTTATCGCCAGACTCAAGTTGATGCCAGATTCGAGCCGTCGCCAGCTGGATGAAACATTATTGCCTTAGTGTCGTACCGATGAGTCGTAGCAAGGGAGCCGGGGGTCACACCGTGAAGCAATTTAAATTAAAGAAAATCGCCGTTGCTTTGGCCTTGACGGGCGCGACGTTGCTGGGCCAGGTACACGCAGCCGGGCTGGGAAAACTCACCGTGCAATCGGGGCTGGGCCAGCCGCTGCGCGCTGAAATCGATCTCACCTCGGTGACGCGCGACGAAGCCAATTCTCTGGCCGCGCGCCTGGCGACGCCGGACGCCTACCGTCAAGCCGGTGTGGAGTACAACTCGTCACTGGTTGGTGTGCGCATGGCGATTGACCGCCGACCGGACGGACAATACTTTATTCGTCTTTCGTCGCCCCAACCGATCAATGAGCCGATTGTCGATGCGCTGGTCGAACTCAATTGGGCCACCGGGCGCTTGGTGCGCGAGTACACCTTCTTGCTCGATCCGGTCGACATGCGTCCGGCAGCAGCACCGGTTGCCCCCGAGGCAGCACCGGTCGTCACGCCCGTACCTGCCCCGGTGCCACCGCGAGTTGAGGCCAAACCCGAGCCTAAGCCGGAACCCAAACCCGCAGCAACAGCGACGCCGGTGCGTCCTGCCGAACCGCCCAAGCCGGGTGGTCTGAGTGGCACTTACGAAGTCAAAAAAGGTGACACGCTGGGCAAAATTGCGCGTCAGGCCCAGGCCGATGGCGCCAGCCTCGATCAGGTAATGATTGCTTTGCAGCGCGCCAATCAAGACGCGTTCTCTGGCGGCAACATCAATCGCCTCAAGAGTGGCGTCATCCTCAACCTGCCGGACAAAGATGCGGTCGCGGCAGTCACGCCGTCCGATGCCAGCCGTCTGGTAATCGCTCAGTCGGCTGACTGGAAGGCCTATCAAGATAAAGTCGCCGGTGGGGCACAGTCCTCGACGCCAGCGGCGAAACCAGAAGCTCCGAAACAGGCGGCAAAAGGCAAGATTACCGCCAAAGTGGAAGACAAGGCAGCGGTGGTGCCGGGCGGAGACCAGCTGAAGCTTTCTAAACCGGATGCCGCCGCCCTAGCAGCGGGCAAGGCCGGCACCAAGCCGAAGGCGAGCGAAGAAGACCGGATTGCCAAAGAACGCGAACTGCGCGACGCCAAAGCGCGCCAGGCGGAACTAGAGAAGAACGTCAAGGATCTGAAAAAGCTCGCCGAGGTGAAGAGCCAGAACTTGGCCGACCTGCAAAAACAGGCGCAGGCGAAGGGCGCGCAGGTTGCCCAGGCACCTGTGGCTCCACCGCCGGCACCAGCCAAGGCAGAGGCCGCCAAAGCCGCGCCAGCGCCAGTCGCGCCACCCGCACCGCCTGTTCCAGTTGCGGCCAAAGCACCTGAGGTGGCCAAGGCGGCACCGGTATCTGCCGCGCCGCCAACACCGCCTGCCGCCCCGGCAAAAGCGCCCGAGCCTGCCAAGGTGGAAGCGCCCAAAGTACCCGAGCCGCCGAAAGCCGCTGAGCCTCCCAAAGCTGCTCTGTCGGCGAAAGCGCCGGATGCTGCCAAGGCAGTCGAACCAGTCAAAGCACCTGAGCCACCCAAAACCGACGCGCCCGCTGCGACTGCGGCAAAAGCAGACGCGCCCAAGGCTGATGCTCCCAAGGTTGATGCTTCGAAGGCTGATGCTCCCAAGGTTGATGCTCCAAAGGCTGATGCTCCGAAGGCTGATGCTCCGAAGGCTGGTGCCGCCAAACCGGCACCCAAAGCTGCGCCGGTGCCGCCGCCTGCACCGAAACCCGAGCCAAGCATGGTTGACGAGTTTCTCGACAACCCCGCGTATCTGGCGGGCGGTGGCGGGGTTTTGGCGTTGCTCGGTGGCTATGCGGCCTACGCAGTACGCCGCAAGCGCAAGGATGCGACAACCGGGTTTGAAAACAGCATCGTCACTGGCGGCGATCTGAAAGCCAACTCGGTTTTCGGCAACACCGGAGGCCAGAGTGTTGATACCGGCAGCAGCTCGTTCCAGAGTGATTTTGCGCCTTCCAGTACCGGCAGCGGTAGCGCGTCGGGGGCCGATGAGGTTGATCCAGTCGCCGAAGCTGATGTCTATATGGCCTACGGGCGCGACGCACAGGCTGAGGAAATTCTCAAAGAAGCGTTGCAAAAGGATCCTAATCGTCAAACCGTACGCTTGAAGCTGCTGGAGATTTACAACCAGCGCGGCGATGCGGCCACCTTTGGCGCGACGGCCGGCGAACTCCACGCCGCTACCGGTGGCCAGGGGGAGCATTGGACCAAAGCTGCGACCCTCGGTCTGCAGCTCGACCCGTCCAACCCACTCTATGGCGGTGGTGCCAGCGCAACTGTGAATGCCGCAGGAGACGCGGTGTCTACCTTGGCCTTGGGCGGTGGTGTGCTCGCTGCTGCTGCGGCGATGGCCTCGTCTGGTGACGCCGGCGACAAGACGATGACCTTGCCGGTTTTCGGCTCTGGCTCGGCACCTGCATCGGCGAACGACCCGATGACTAAAACGGTGGCGCTCGAGGCAATGCAGGGAATGACCCCGGCTTCGATTGATCTGGACTTCGACTTGGGCGGCGCCTCGCAGGAGTCGCCGCCTTCGCCTGATTTGGCGCTGGGTAATACCATGTCCAAAGGCGGCGCGCCGTCGGTGGACTTTGATCTTGGATTCGGCAGCCCTGAACCAACCCGGCCGGCGCCAAAGATTGACACTGATTTTGCGCCTAGCGGCACGCTGATCATGGATGCGCCGATTGCGATGGAAGCAATTGGCAACCCGGCTGGTGACAAGACGCAAGAATTCTCACCGGTGGTGCAAGCGCCGGCAGCCGATGCTGGCATGTCGGTGGACTTCGATTTTGACCTTGGTTCAGAAGCCGAGCCGGTGCCAGCACCGGTGTTGGCTGCTGCGCCGGCGGCGCCTGCAGCGGCAGGCGGTGGCGGGGTAGATTTTGACTTTGGTTCGATATCGCTCGACCTGCCGGCAGAAGCGGGCAATTCCGCGCCCGCAGCGCCGGCGGATGATGTGGCGACCAAGCTTGATCTCGCCAAGGCGTATCAGGAAATGGGCGATAAAGACGGTGCGCGTGAGCTGCTCAAGGAAGTATTGGCCGAAGGCAGCGCCGGACAAAAAACGGAGGCGCAAGCACTGATTGCCGCTCTCGGTTGATTGGCGTTTCGATGTAACGCAAACGGGTGGCTTCGCGCCACCCGTTTGCTTTTCAGGTACTCGGCAGAGTAGCCGATATGGATCGCAGGAGAACCGCAATTGCGCATCGCGCTCGGGCTTGAATACGACGGCACGCCGTTTCTTGGCTGGCAATCCCAGCCGGGCGGGCGCACGGTGCAGGACGCGCTGGAAGCTGCGCTAAGCGCGATTGCAGGTGAGCCGATACGCGTGGTGTGCGCCGGCCGCACTGACACCGCAGTGCATGCCTGCGCGCAGGTAGTGCATTTCGACACGCCGGTTGAGCGCCCGGAAAGCGCCTGGATCAAAGGCGTCAACACGCATCTACCGCGCGAGATTGCCGTCTTGTGGGCCGTGCGCGTCAATGACGATTTTCATGCCCGCTTTTCGGCGCAACGGCGGCGCTACGATTACTTTTTGCTCAACCGCCCGGTGCGCTCCGCGCTGGAAAATGCGCGCATGGGATGGTTCCATCTGCCGCTCGACGCCGCTGCGATGCGCGCTGGTGCGGCGAGGCTGATCGGCGAGCATGACTTCTCTGCCTTCCGATCCTCAGAGTGCCAGGCCAAAAGTCCGGTGCGCACCATCACGCGTCTCGACATCGCCCAGCGCGGCGATGTGCTTCAATTCACCCTCGAAGCGAACGCGTTTTTGCATCATATGGTGAGAAACATTGTCGGCACCTTGGTCTACATCGGCAAGGGCAAGCACGCACCCGCATGGGTGCCAGAGCTGCTCGCCAGCCGCACTCGTGCTCTCGCTGCGCCAACCTTCTCGCCGCACGGCCTTTATCTCTCGCAGATTGACTACGACGCCCGCTTCAATCTGCCTGCGTTTCCACCGCCCACCTTTCCCGGCATCACCCCATGATCGGGCAGCACGCCACGACCGGGCATCACCCCATGCCCCGGCTCACCCCAGGAACTGACATCACCTCATGAGCCCGCATTACCCAATGAAACGCACGCGCATCAAAATTTGCGGCATCACCCGCGAAGCCGACCTCGATGCCGTTGTCGACGCCGGTGCCGATGCCGTCGGCTTTGTGTTCTACCCAAAGAGCCCGCGTTATGTCACGCCCGAACGCGCGCGTGTGCTCGCGCGCCGGCTGCCGCCCTTCGTCACCGCGACGGGTTTGTTCGTCAACGAAGCTGCGGGAAAAGTAACAGAAATCACCGATATCGCCGGCTTGCAACTGTTGCAATTTCATGGCGATGAAGCGGCAGACTACTGCGCTCAATTTACGTTGCCCTTTATCCGCGCCGCGCGGATTGCTCCCGGCTTTGATTTGCTAAAATTTGCGTCTCAATTTCCTGTCGCGCGCGGCATCCTGCTCGACGCTTTTGTCGACGGTTATGGCGGCGGCGGCGAAGTGTTTGACTGGTCACAGGTAGCGCAACAATGCGATCAACATCTGGCGGCTCGAGCCGTTTTGTCTGGTGGGTTGCGACCCGCAAATGCCGCTGCCGGGATTAAGGCGTTGCGGCCGTTCGCGGTCGATGTATCGAGCGGCGTAGAGTCATCCAAAGGCATCAAGGATGCCGCGCTGATCCGCCAATTTGTTGCTGCTGTGCGCGCTGCGGATGCAGAACTCGCGCAGTAAACCTTGCAGTGATGTCAAAGGACAAACAGTCATGAAACCCAACGATCTTCCCCAAAGCTACAACCTGCCCGACGCCACCGGCCACTTCGGCCCCTACGGCGGCATCTTCGTTTCTGAAACCCTGATGCACGCGCTGGAGGAGTTAAAAAACGCCTACGCGCATTATCAAAAAGACCCGGCATTCATCGCCGAGTTTGAGTCGGAGTTAAAGCACTATGTTGGCCGCCCGAGCCCAATCTATCACTGCAAACGGTTGTCAGATGAACTCGGCGGCGCACAGATTTATTTGAAGCGCGAAGACTTGAACCACACCGGCGCGCACAAGGTCAACAACACCATGGGCCAGGCGCTGTTGGCGCGGCGCATGGGCAAACCGCGGGTGATCGCCGAGACCGGCGCCGGCCAGCACGGCGTCGCCACTGCGACCATGGCCGCACGCTTCGGCCTCGAGTGCGTTGTGTACATGGGCTCTGAGGACATCAAACGGCAGGCGCAAAACGTCTACCGGATGAAACTGCTCGGCGCCACCGTGGTGCCGGTCGAGAGCGGCTCCAAGACTTTGAAAGACGCGCTCAACGAAGCGATGCGCGACTGGGTCACCAATGTCGAGAACACGTTCTACATCATCGGCACCGTCGCCGGTCCACATCCGTACCCGATGATGGTGCGCGACTTCAACTCGGTGGTCGGCAAAGAGTGCTTGTGGCAAATGCCGGAGATGATCGCCCGTCAGCCCGACGCCGTGCTCGCCTGCGTCGGCGGCGGTTCCAACGCCATGGGCATTTTCTATCCCTACATTCCGTATGAAAACACCCGCCTGATCGG
>JAYVSR010000254.1:0-5974 GCA_043775155.1 Burkholderiales bacterium
AATCTTCCAGCCGCAGCAGCGTGCGGATGCGTTCCGACAGAGGATATTCGTAGACGATCACCGTGGGCTAGGGCGCGTGTGGCGTCGATGGCGGGCTTCAAAGATTCGCGATTGTGAAGCAAGGGCGCGGCTTTGACAATCGAATTGTGGAATTGCGGCGGGGGCTCTGGGCAGCGGTTTGCGGACAGGATGCAAGTGTGTTCATTGCGCGGGTACCTTAGCGCTGCGGCATTCGGCAAGCCGAAGGTAGCGCTGGTGCAGTACCTCGACTTGCGGTTCAATCGCAGCCGCACTGCCGTCGTTGTCGATCACGTCGTCTGCTTCGGCTAAGCGCTCCTTACGCGACGCCTGATTGGCCATGATGGCTTTCACCGCTGCTTCGGTGAGGCCGCTGCGGGAGATGACCCGGCGGATTTGGGTGGCCTCGGCGCAATCGATCACCAGAATCCGGTCGTAGCGCTGGCGCCAATTGGCATCGCGTGTGCGTGCTTCGACCAGCAGCGGAATCATGAGAATCCGGTAAGCCGACGCTGCGGCACTGGCGCGCCGCGCGGTTTCGGCGCGGATCATCGGGTGCAGGATCGATTCGAGAAGTTGACGAGCGGCTGGCAGAGTGAACGCGTGGGCGCGCATCTGCGCACGGTCAAGTGCGCCCTCTGGCGTAATGAATGCAGCGCCGAACGCATCGCGAATCGCCTCGATCGCGTCGCCGCCCGGCGCGGTGAGCGCGTGTGCGATGGCGTCAGCATCAATTACCGCGATGCCGCGTGCTTCGAACGCCTGGGCGATGGTTGACTTGCCGCTGCCGATGCCGCCGGTGAGGCCGATGGTTATGCCGATGGTTGGCCTTGTTGTCACAACACGCCCAGATAGAGTCGGGTCAGCTCCTGCCCCCACAACAGCGCAATCAAGCCGGCACAGGCGAGATACGGGCCGAACGGCATCGGCACTTCGCGACCGCGCCGCGCGAGAAAGATCAGTCCGATGCCGATCACAGCACCCACCACTGATGAGAGCAGCACAATCAGCGGCAGCATTTGCCAGCCGAGAAATGCACCCAGCGCGGCCAAGAGTTTGAAGTCGCCGTACCCCATGCCTTCTTTGCCTGTGACGATTTTAAATAGCCAATAGACGCTCCACAACACCAGATACCCTGCCATCGCGCCGGCCACGGCGGTAGGCAGCGGCACCAACGCGCCGGACATATTGAACGCGAGGCCGGCCCACACCAAGGGTAAGGTGATTGAGTCGGGAAGCAGCGTGGTGTCGAAGTCGATGAACGCCAGCGCGATCAAGCACCAGGTCAGCCACAGTGCCGCAGCCCCCGCAAGAGTGGGCCCGAAACGCCACACCACCAGGGCCGAGAGCACGCCGGTGAGCAGCTCGATGGCCGGATAACGCGCCGAAATCGGTGTCTTGCAGGATGAGCAGCGGCCACGCAACCACGCCCAACTCAGCAGCGGAATGTTTTCAAGCGCTGTGATGCCATGCCCGCAAGAGGGGCAGCGCGAACGCGGCACCAAAAGATTGAAACGCGGAGCCTCTGCCAATGCTTCGCCACGCAGCTCGGCAGCCTGCGCCTGCCACTCGGCTTCCATCATTTGCGGCAGCCGGTGGATCACGACATTGAGGAAGCTGCCGGCGGCCAGCCCGAGCACGAAGACAAAGCTGATTAAAAGCCACACGGGAAAAGCCTGCAAGGCTTGAAAGGACGGCAATGCCATGTCGAATGAGGTGAGAGAGAGTGAAGCCGGCGTAAAAATAAAACGGGCGGCACAGATTGCGCCGCCCGTCTGAATGAAACCGCGTGGTTACGCGTTAGACCGCAGCGCCGAGTTTGAA
The DNA here is from genome assembly GCA_043775155.1 of Burkholderiales bacterium. GTDB lineage: Bacteria > Pseudomonadota > Gammaproteobacteria > Burkholderiales > JAEUOS01 > CANJDH01. Next base: position 1,843 of record JAYVSR010000254.1, read on the forward strand.
AATCGGCAGGTACATGGCGATCACGATGCCGCCAATGAGGCCACCCAAAACAACCATGATTACCGGCTCCATTAAACTGGACATGGCATCGACCGCGTCGTCCACTTCGGCTTCGAAGAAGTCGGCGACCTTGGACAACATTGAATCGAGTGCACCGGATTCTTCTCCGATCAGGCACATCTGGATCACCATCGATGGGAACACGTTGGAATTTTGCATCGCCACCGTCAGGCTGGTGCCGGTCGACACTTCTGCCTGAATTTTTTTGGTCGCCGCCGAGTAAACGTAATTGCCGGCAGCGCCGCCGACTGAGTCAAGGGCTTCAACCAGCGGAACGCCGGCTGCGAACATGGTTGCCAGAGTACGCGTCCAGCGGGCAATCGTGGCTTTGCGGATTACGGCGCCAAAAATCGGCATCTTGAGCGTGAGCTTGTCCATGACTATTTGCATCGGAACCGAACGCTTCCACGACTCCAGGAAAAAATAGATCGAGCCGCCGATCACCGGGAACATGATGTACCAGGTTTGGACGAAGAATTCGGAAATCGACATGACGAACAGCGTGGGGGCCGGCAAGTCGGCACCAAAACTGGTGAACACCTGCTTGAATACAGGGATCACGAAAATCATGATCACCGCAGTAATGATAAAGGCCACCACGATAATTGAGACCGGGTAAAACAATGCCGACTTGATCTTGCCCTTGATGGCGAGAATTTTTTCCTTGTAGGTTGCCAGGCGATCCAGCAAGGTTTCCAGAATACCGGCCTGCTCGCCTGCTTCAACCAGATTGCAAAACAACGCATCGAAGTACAGGGGATATTTTTTGAATGCGCCATTCAGGCTTGAGCCGGTTTCGACCTCGGTCTTCAGATCCATCAGCAACCGCGACACGGCGGCGTTCGGATGACCTTTGCCGACGATATCAAAAGCTTGCAGCAGAGGAACCCCGGACTTGAGCATGGTGGCCAACTGCCGTGTGAACAGGGTAATGTCCTTGTCAGAAACTTTGCCGCCCTTGCCAATGCTTTGCTTCTTGATCTTGCCGACCATGACACCTTGACGGCGCAACGTGGACCGCACCACGGCTTCACCAGTGCCGCGCATTTCACCGCGCACCGTCTTGCCCTGTTTGTCTTTGCCTTCCCAAGCCCAGTTGAATTCCTTGGGTCCTTTGGCTGCTGCGGTTGCCATACGTCTCTCCTTCCCTAGCGGACGTTACATCTGACGTTATTCGTTGGTGCAGCCCAGAACTTCCTCGACTGAGGTCAAACCCAGTTTCACCTTTACCAGACCTGATTGGCGCAGGGTTCGAACGCCCTCGCGGCCCGCCTGATCGGCAACATCTATTGTAGTACCGTGTGTCAATATGATACGCCCAATTTCTTCTGAAATTGGCATTACCTGATAGATGCCGACGCGGCCTTTATAGCCGGAATCCTTGCAGCGCTCGCAACCGCGTGGTTTGTACGCTTGCCACGATCCATCCATGTCGGCTTCGGAAAAGCCGGCTTCGACCAGCGCCTGTTCGGGAATTTTTACCGGTTCTTTACAGGTACACAGGCGGCGTGCCAAACGCTGCGAAGTGATCAGGATGACCGCCGACGCAATATTGAAGGGCGCAATGCCCATGTTCATCATGCGTGTCAGCGTGGTTGGTGCATCATTGGTGTGCAGGGTGGAGAACACCATGTGGCCAGTTTGAGCCGCCTTGATCGAAATATCCGCAGTCTCCAGATCACGGATTTCACCGACCATGATGATGTCCGGATCCTGGCGCAAGAAGGACTTGAGCGCAGCACCGAACGTCATGCCAGCCCGGTCATTGATGTTGACTTGGTTGATCCCCGGCAGATTGATTTCAGCCGGGTCTTCGGCGGTCGAAATATTGATGCCAGGTTGATTAAGAATATTGAGGCAAGTGTAGAGCGAGACCGTCTTTCCAGACCCGGTCGGACCGGTCACCAGCACCATGCCGTAGGGCCGGTGTACGGCTTGCAGCAAGCGTGCTTTTTCTTCCGGCTCGTAGCCGAGCGCTTCTATGCCAAGTGTGGCTTGCGAGGGATCAAGAATCCGCATCACAATTTTTTCGCCGAACAGAGTCGGGAGCGTGGAGACGCGAAAATCGATCGCGCGGGTTTTCGACAGCACCAGCTTCATCCGGCCGTCTTGCGGTACGCGCTTCTCTGAAATGTCGAGCTTCGAGATGACCTTGATGCGCGCCGCCAGTTTTTCTTTGATCGCGATCGGCGGCTGGGCGATTTCGCGCAGTACGCCGTCGATTCGGAAGCGGATGCGATAGAACTTTTCGTAAGGTTCAAAGTGCAGATCGGAAGCGCCCTCGCGAATCGCATCCATCAGCATTTTTTGCAGGAAGCGTACGACCGGCGCATCGTCGACATCCGGTGCCGCTGCTTCGTCTGCCTTGGCCAGCGCCTCGTCGTCGGTGAACTCGAGATTCAGGTCATCGTCGGCGATGTCCATCAATGAGTTGCTAGGGGAATCCGATAGACTGCCTACCAGCGCGCCTAATTTGTCGTCCTCCACCACGACGGGATCGATCGCCAATGAAGTCTGAAACTTGATTTGCTCCAGTGCGTGGGCGTTGGACGGGTCCGAAATTGCCACGGCCAGGCGATTGCCGCGCCGCGCCAAAGCCAGTACGCGATGCTGGCTAACCAGTTTTTTGTCGATGACGTTTTGCAGGAATTGCGCCGCATCGCATGCTGCGAGATCAAGTAGTGGATAGCCGAACGTCTCCGAGGCGAACTGGGCAATTTCTGCAGCGGCAAGTCTCTTCGCGGATATGAGTTGTTCAATAAAGCTCACATTTGCGGTCTTTGCGGCTGCCTGTAGCGTTTCGGCTTCTGTCTCCTGCATCCGCCCGGCCTGAATCAACGCTCGCGCAAGCGCAGGCAGAGTTGCATGGGAAGGGAGGGCAGCCATGGATTCGGTCGAAAGGTGAATTTATGCGGATGCAGCGCGACGCTCAGAACTATCGCATCGATCAGTGGCGCTATCTGTGCCGAGCGATTGTACGGGGGTTGCCGTAAAACTCAGGGTGATCGGCCCGCTCCACGCGCTGAGGAGCGACGTTTACGTTGATGCTGCTCGGCAAACCCTGGCAACCGTCTCCTGTCAGCTTGGCGGCTGGTTCATATCTTGCCCGGGACGAAACAGGCGAACCGTGCGCACGACCCGGTTTTCGGTATGCACGATGTCCATTGCGCAACCCGCGATTTTCAAGCTGAGACCGGCTTCGGGTATGTCCCGCAAATGCTCGAGAATCAGACCGTTAAGCGTTTTAGGCCCATTGAGCGGAAACGAGAGAAGGAGGCGGCGATTTAGCTCCCGCAAAAGCATCGTGCCTTCGACCGCGACGGTACCATCTGCACCCCAAGCGGCGGCATTGGCGCTTGGGGCGCCGGTAGTGAACTCGCCAATCATTTCTTCGACAATGTCTTCAAGCGTCACCAATCCCTGCAGTTCGCCGTATTCATCGACTACCAATGCCATGCGCTGCCGGTTCTCCTGGAATAGCTGCAACTGCTGAAATACCGGCGTGGCGGCAGGCACAAAATACGGGGCGGTCACCAACTCGAGAATGCGCTCTGGCGTCACTTCACCGCAGGCGAATAGTCCGGCCGTCTTGCGCACTAGCAGCACGCCCTTGATGTTGTTAATGTCGCCATCGTGTACCACCAGCCGGCGGTGGTTGCTGGTCGCAAGCTTGCGGGTGAGTACGGTACGATCGGCGGTCAAATCCAGAGTTTCAAGATGGGCCCGCGGCACCATGACGTCATCCACCCTGATCTGCTCGAGCTCGAAAAGATTGAGCAAAATGCTCATGTGCTTTTGCGGAATGAAGTGCGCTGATTCGAGCACCATGGTGCGCAGCTCCTCGGGGCTTAAGCGCCGCGAGTCATCAGCCGCATTCATGTCGATGCGAAACAGCTTGAGCAGCACGCTGACGAACAAATTGACAAACCAGTAGGCAGGCCACGCCACCAGCACCAGCGGGCGCAGTAGGTAGCTTGCCGGGAACGCAATGCGTTCGGGGTAGGTGGCGCCAATCACCTTCGGGGTGATTTCAGCGAATACGATGATGAGAAAGGCAACCACCCCCGTGGTG
>JAYVSR010000255.1:0-4980 GCA_043775155.1 Burkholderiales bacterium
ATCGATCGTGCGCGTGCCATTTTCGTCGCGCACGTTTTGTGGCGAAAAGCTGGCTTGAATGAATGCGCCGTTGACCCAGCGGTAGCGCACTTCAAGATCGAGTCCTTTGCCCTTGATTTGCCCTTGGTTGATGAACACCAGCGCGTTGTCGGCCGGGTCGGTGACTTGGTTGATGTTGTCGCGGATGCGGTACAGGTAAGCGTTGGCGCTCGCAGTCCAGCCGCCCAGACTACGCTCAAGCACAAAGTCGAGCGAGCGGATGCGCTCAGGTTTGATCCGGGTGTTGCCTTTGAGCGGCGGGTTGAAGGTGGGTGCGGTGTAGTAGCTTTCGTTGCCGTTGGCGGCGCGAAAGGCGCTGCCGAAAATCGTCTTGAATACATAGCCCTCGCCAAACGGCGTCACCCACGAGGCACGCGGGCTGACCGATTCACCGGCGGCGGACGAAAAATCGTAGCGCGCACCCAGCGTCAGGATCGAGCCGGCCAGCCGCCATTCGTCCTGCAAATAGGCCCCCGCCTTGGTGCGGGCATTGTTCGTGGCAGCCAGCAATGCATAGGGAGACACATCGAAATTCGTCAGCGAGATACGCGCATCGCGGTGATAGTCCACGCCTGCGCTGATGTGATGGCCAGGCAACCCGCGCCAGCCGAGGCGCGCCTCAGCGCCGTGCCAGCGGCCCTGCTGATCATCCCGGTTGGTCGCGCGGTTGCGCTGCGCATTCGGCCAGTTGCTCAGGTAGTCATAGGCACCCCAATAGGCGCGCAACGAGTAGTCCGCATTGGTCCCCAGATTGCCGCGCCAGGCGGCGTCAGCCAGCCGGTAGCGGTCTTGCTGAAACGCGGATGGGTCATTGAAATCGGCGCTGTTGAAGCCGCCTGGCGAACCTTTGATCCGATCCGAGGCCATCAGCGAGGAACTAAAGCCACCGTTCATGTAGCGGGCGTAGAGCTTGGTGCCCTTGGTATGGTCGCTGCCTTCGTCGATGCCGTGGTTGGTGGCGGGCGCATCAAACGCGCCGTAGTAGGTGCGCGGGCCGCGCCCGCCCAAAAAATTGACATCCAGCGCCAGCTTAGCCGTCTCTGCCATCTCGAAGGTCGCCCCGGCCCAGGCGCTGTGGCGGCGCAGGCTGTCAAATTTCACGCTCGCCTCTGCACCCGTGCCGCGTTCCGCCGCTTTGGTGATGACGTTGATGACACCGAAGTAGGCGTTGTTGCCGTACAGCGCTGAAGCCGGCCCGGGGATGAACTCGATCCGCTCCACCGAATCAATATCGAGTGGAAACTCGGTATTGAGCGTCGCCGAATCGTAGATGTTGTCGTTGATGCGGTTGCCGTCAACCAGCAGCAACAAGCGTGAGTTGAAATCGCCCGCACGGGCGAAGCCGCGCACGCCGATGTGGCTGTAGGTGCGGTCGTTGTTGAGGTAAACCCCTTTGACGCTGCCAACCGCGTCGCCCAAGGTGCGGTAGCCGAATTTGCGAATCTCTTCGGCGGTGATCACGGTGACCGAAGCCGGCGCTTCGCCGAGCGATTGTGCCGAGCGGGTGGCGGCGGTGACGCGCAGCTTGAGCAGATCCTCGATCTGCAAATTTTCAAGCGGTTGCTGCGCCTGCGCTGTGGCAGCGGCGCACACCACAAGCGCGCAGAACCACTGAATGGGGAGATCGGATCGGCGGTTCATGGCACGGTTGGCACCTGATATTGGGAAAGGCGTTTGACGCAACGCTAAACGCCGGGGCAAAACCGGGACGATACAAAAAGGAATTCACCTGCCGCCGGTATTCCGCACCAGCGAAAGTCGGCAGTGGGCGGCGGTGTGAGACTTGTCCCCGATTTGCTGCGCGTTAGAATGGCATGATTGTTTTTTTAATTATTTTAGCCGAACCACTCCGGCGCTGCCACTCATGACCACCCCTGTTGCCGCTCGCGTATCCCCAGCCACCCAAGCCTCGATCTTGGCCGAAGCGCTGCCCTATATTCGCCGGTTTCACGGCAAGACTATCGTCGTCAAATACGGCGGCAATGCGATGACCGACTTGAAGTTGCAGCAGCAGTTCGCGCACGATGTCGTGATGTTGAAATTGGTCGGCCTGAACCCGGTAGTCGTGCATGGCGGCGGCCCGCAGATCGAAGCGCGCTTGAAGCAACTCAACATCAAAAGCGAGTTCATTCAGGGCATGCGCGTAACCGATGCCGAGACCATGGACGTGGTTGAGATGGTGCTGGGCGGTGCGGTGAACAAAGACATCGTCACGCTGATCAACCGCGCCGGCGGCAAGGCGGTTGGCCTGACCGGCCAGGACGGTGCGTTTATCCGCGCCAAAAAATTGCTGATGCCGAACAAGGACAAGCCCGATGAGATGATCGACATCGGCCAGGTCGGCGACATCGAAGCGATTGATCCGTCGGTGATCAGCACGCTCGAAGCCGGCGGGTTCATCCCGGTGGTGGCGCCGATCGGCATTGGTGCCGATGGCGAGAGTTACAACATCAATGCCGACGTCGTGGCCGGTAAATTGGCCGAGATTTTGAAGGCGGAAAAATTGGTGCTGCTGACCAACACGCCTGGCGTGCTCGACAAGGCCGGTCAACTGATTACCAACATCACCCCGCGCGACATTGACGACATGCTGGCCGACGGCACGCTGTCGGGCGGCATGCTGCCGAAGATCGCCTCTGCGCTCGATGCGGCGCGCGCCGGTGTCAAGGGCGTACACATCATCGATGGCCGGGTCGAGCATGCGCTGCTCTTAGAGATTCTCACCGATCAGGGTGTGGGGACGTTGATTCGCTCGAAGTAAGTGGCTGCGCGGATCGCTTGTTTGTCGATCGATAAGCGATAAAGTATTGTTGTTTAAGCATTATAATCGTGTAATTAAAAGCAATATAATATTGTTTTACATCACAACAAACTCTTGTGTTGAGTGTCGAGTGTTGAGATACGGGAGTCGCCATGCCCCGCCCGCAAGAAAAGCTTGCCGCCGCACTGACGGCCTTAAAAATGCTGCAAGACCGGGGATTGCATGCCATCTCCGGCACCGACTTGTCGCGCGCCGATCGCGAAGCGCTGCGGCGCGGCGGATTTTTGCAGCGGGTGATTCGTGGCTGGTATTTGCCTTCGCGCCCTGAAGATAGTCTGGGAGAGGGCACCGGCGGTGCGGCGCGCAGTACCGCCGGAAGTACCGCTGGGAGCACCGCTGGGACTACCGCAGCATGGTTCGCCGGCATGCGCGAGTTTATTTCCGCCTATGCCAATCAGCGCTTCGGCACCGCCTGGCATGTCAACCCGGAGCAGTCAGTCCTGTTGCGCAGCGGCGAACGTACCTTGCCCCGGCAAATGCAAATCTGGGCCACTGCCGGTGCCAACCAAACAGTGAGCCTGCTGCATGGCTGTTCGCTATTCATTTACCGCACGCCGACGTTGCTGGCTGCGTCTGCCGTGACCGATTGCGGCGGCTTGCGTTTGGCGGAACTGCCAGCCGCCCTGGTGGCCGCGAGTCCGGCGCTGTTCGAGCGCAATCCGCAGGCGGCGCAAATTGCATTGGCCTCGTTGACTGACACGTCTGATTTGCTGCGCGTGTTGCTCGATGGCGATCACCCTGCGGCAGCGGCGCGGCTGGCGGGGGCGTTGCGCGCGTGCCAGCGCGCAAAAGATGCGGATGACATTCTGGGCGCCATGCGCGCCGCAGGCTACCTGATTCGCGAGACCAATCCGTTCGACCAACCGCTCGCGGCCGCGTTGCCGGGTGGCAGACCCGAGTCGCCCTATGTTCAGCGCATGCGATTCATGTGGGCGGCGATGCGCGAGCCGGTGCTGGCAGCGTTTCCGCTGCCGCGCCGGGGCCGCGTCAATGCCGGTGCGCTGTTGAAGGAAGTAGAAGCGCGCTACGCCGCCGATGCGTATCACTCGCTGTCGATTGAAGGCTATCGCGTCTCTGCCGAACTGATTGAAAAAGTCCGGCACGGCAAATGGAACCCGTCCGGCAATCCGCAGGATCGGGCGGTGACCGACGCGATGGCGGCGCGCGGTTATTTCGAAGCGCACAACCTGGTCAAAGCGGACATTGCGCGGATATTGAAAGGTGAGAATCCAGGCACCGTGCTGCGCGCCGGTTTGTCGCGCTGGGTTCAGGCGTTGTTTGGCCCGAGTGTGCGGGCGGGCATTCTGCAGCCCGCCGATCTGGCCGGGTATCGCAACGATCAGGTTTTTATTCACGGCGCGCTGCATGTGCCGCCCCCGAAGGACGCGGTGCGCGACTGCATGCCGGTTTTGTTTGAATTGCTGGAGAATGAACCAGAGCCGCAGGTACGCGCGGTGCTGGGACACTTTTTGTTCGTCTACATTCATCCTTACATGGATGGGAACGGCAGGCTCGGACGCTTCCTGATGAACTTGATGCTCGCACCGGCTGGCGCTGGCTGGACCGTGATTCCGGTGCAGCGGCGGGACGACTACATGCAAGCGCTGGAGCGCGCCAGTTCGTTTGGCGACATCAAGCCGTTTGCGGTATTGGTGGCAAAGCTGGCGCGCGCGCAGGCGAAGTCGCCGCCACGGGCAACGGCGTAGAACGCGCCCAGGGTTAGAGCGCAGTGTTGGAACACAGTGGTGGAACACTGCGGCAATTCCGGCGCGCGCGGATATAGTCTCGATTTATGACTCAGGCAATTCATTTTTTTCTCAACGGCGCGCCGCATCAGGCTGCCGGTGTAGACCCACACGTCTCGCTGCTGCAATACCTGCGCGAAGAGTTGCGCCTCACCGGTACAAAAGAAGGTTGCGCCGAGGGCGATTGCGGCGCCTGTACCGTTGTGCTCGGCGAGGTCGACGCGGCTGGCCGCGTGGGTCTCAAGCCGATCAACGCCTGCATTCGCCAGTTGCCGACAATTGATGGCAAGGCGGTGTTCACGGTCGACGGCTTGAAGCGCGCCGATGGTTCGTTGCATCCGGTGCAGCAGGCACTGCTTGAGTGCCACGGCTCGC
>JAYVSR010000256.1:0-7351 GCA_043775155.1 Burkholderiales bacterium
TGGAAAAACTGTCTCTGGGGCCTTGCCATTGAGTGCGGCATGCAATTGGCGGCGCACCGCTTCATCATGGCCGCGCATCCGGCAGAGCCGGTCAATCAGTCCTTGAAATTCAATCACTGCCGCCAGTAACGGCAGGTCAGGCCTCGGCGTTGTTTCATCATTCGCCGTCGTTTCATTGCTGGCATCTGAAATTTGGCGCGCAGGTGACGGATGGGTACCGACAAAACTGACATAACCCGGTTTTGTCGGTTTTGTCAGTTCGGGTTTGGCACCCTCTGCCGAAATTTTTGCCCGCAACCTATCCAGATAGCTCATGCTGCCCTCGCTTTCGGATTGATCCTGTATCCCTGTTTCGGCGCGCCACCTTTGGGGCCGGGTGCCGTCCATTCCGCGCATAGATAGTCAAAATCACTCAATAGGCGCGCTGCTTGGTGCGTTTCCTCCGGGGTGCCTAGATGCGCCCAATTGTTGCGATATACATTGCGCGCAGCAAATACGTCCGGCAAGTCGCGTAAGCGTTTAAGCAATGCCCTTGCCCCTTCGACTTCAGCTCGCGTCACGCTGGCATACGCTCGCCGCGCGTGCGCCTCTAGATACTCTGCCCAAGCGAGCGCCTTTAGTAACGCAGTCTCGGTTATTGCGCTGCCGCCGGAATCCGCCAAATGAATCAGCAAGGCCATAGATGGCACCAGCTTCCGATATTTGGACAGGTGCGATTCAATCGCCGCATGATCCTGGCCTTGGCGAATGCGTCGCTCCAAGTCTGTGCGCCATTCCGTAAACAGTTCCTGCGCAGCATCATCGAAGCGAAGGAATGGAATACCGCCCTCGTCAGCAGTCGCACCAATGTTCGCCGGGTCTATACCGTCAAGTCGGTCAAATACGGCATTGGCAACCGTTCGCGCTCCCGACTCCGGCCACTCATCCACATTACGCCAACTGGCCGAAACGTCAGGCCAGGCGAGCAATTGAAACCGCGATAACAAACCATCGCCGCCCCCGTCCGCCACTGTTTGCCGCAGATAGCCGCCAATCACGCTGGGCTGAATACTGCCAAGCAACGAGAGACAGCACGCCTCGATGCGCATATTCAAGCCGCGCCCGATGCGGTCAAAGGTGTATGAATCCTTGCCGCTCCATGCGGTCAAGAAGAAACCGCGCGCCCCTTCATTGCCTTCGCGGTCTAGCGATTTCAAAAGCCCGATCAATTCATCCCGATAGGCTAATGTGCCATTCGGATTGTGCTGAAGGATCACCCCCAGAGCTTCCACGCTGCAATCATTGACCACATAGCGCCGGGCTTGCGGTTCATCGTCATCAGGCATGTCCACCAATGCATCTGCCGCAGCTTGCCCGCCTTTTTTGAGTTCCTTCAAGACGTTGGCTCGATTCGCTTCCCGTTGCAGTTTGGCCAGTTCGCTCTGCCGCTTCCATTCATGCACCGCATCGGCAAATGCTTCGGTCGCTTTGGCTTCAAGGCGCGCCAATGGTCGCATCGCCTCTTGCAGTGCAGGGGATTTCATCACTCCCGGATTGCCGACAATCGCACCCCAGAGATTCGGCACCTCTAGCCAATCGTCGCGCCGCTTTGGGCGAACGCCAATTTTTCGGCCCAGCACCGCAGACAGGGAGATCATTGCTCCAATCGCCGGAAAATCCGCTGGGCATTGCACCCGCTCCGCAATATCGCCAATCCAAGGCCGCAGGGAGTCGGGCAGTATCGCCAGATCAAAGGCCGGGACAGGCGGCAAGGCATTCGGCAACGGTTGCGGATCAGGCCAATCATCCAAATCGGCCTCTGCGGGACTTTCGGCGCTTGACGCGCCTCCTGCTCTTGGCAATGCCTCAATATCAGCTCTGGTGGCGCTTTGGTGGCTCCCAAGCCAATCGACCGCATCGCCCTTTTCCGAAAATCCTAAGGCCGCAGAATCTACAATTGAAACCCGCGCGCCCAATCCAGTTAGACGCTGGCGCACAGCTTCGGCATAGAGGCGTCCGGGTTCATCGTTATCCGGCCAAAGCACGCAATCGCGGCCTGCCAATGGCTTCCAATCTGCCGACTCTGCCGACGATGCTCCGCCGCTTGTGGTGGCGAGCATGCCAAGCTTTTCAAGCGCATCGGCCTTTTGTTCGCCTTCCGCAATCCAAACTTGTGTGCTCGGATCGGCGGCAATTCGATGCAAGCGATAGAGCGGCTTGCCTTTCGGGAATGAAGGTTCACCCAAAGCAAAGCCTTCGCCCTCGCGCTTCATAGGCCGAATCCATTTTTCACCGTCAGCATGCTTGGCACGGATGCGCCAGTAAATCGCCTCGCCATGTTGATCCGTGTAGGTGTGCAAGCCGGTAGGCTCGTAGCCCTGCCGAATCGCGCCCGATGCCAATCGCCGCGCAGCCGCTTTCGGGGTCTCGCGCTCCAAAACCGCACTCATGCGCCCCCCGCCAATTCCCGCACTGAATCGGTAAAGCACGCGCCCGTCATCAAACGATGCAATGCAATTAGATCGCCGCCTCGCACGCCGCAAACCATGCAGCGATAGTGACCGTCGCGCAAATTTACGCGCATGGATTGATGCGCCTCTTGGCCGTTTTTGTGAACAGGACATTTGATCGAAGCCCATGCCCCCGCCGTGCGCTTGGTGAGCAAACCACGCGACTGAAGGAATGCGGCAGGGTCAACCCGTTTGGCGCGGTCGATTGCGGTGCGCATGTCCGCGTTGCGCGCGGCGTTCATCAGCAATCACCCAATCGAAGCACGCGAACCAGCCACTCACCGAAGGCCTGTGCCCGATCAACCGCACGCATGATGAATTGCTTGAGTGCGGAACGAAACCGCTGCCTCACGTCTGTCAACTGGTAGCCCAAGACCCACCAGCGCCAGGCGATAGCCGCCCGAATCAGGTTGAAGGCATTTTTCATTTCGCGCTCCGCGTGGCACGGCTGGCTTCGATGCGCGCGAGAATGAACGCCTCGACTTCGGCTTCGACCCAGCCCACCGAGCGTGCTCCCGTGAGCGAGATTTGGCGCGGGAAAATCCCGCTTTTGATCGCCGCGTAGATGCTCGAACGCGACAGCGAAGTACGTTGCTTGACTTGTTTAAGGCGGAGTATCGCCAGAGAATTTGAGAGTTGTTGCGCCATGATCTGCTCCGATTGGAGGCCCCCGGCCCGTCCGGGAACTCATGCGCTCAATTTACGGCGTTGCGATTCTCCTGAGAAATCAAAGATCGGATATTCCGCAGCTTGTATCCGGATGTGAGATCAAATGTCCGCTTGCCGTTTCGACTTGTGGGCTTTTCTGATCTTGCGGACATGGTCAACGCTCAAATTCATTTCTCTCGCTATTTTTTTGGTCAGTCCGCTCAAATTCTCCCCGTCGCGCTGCATGCAGTCCGCCATTAACAATATCTTCGTTCGCGTCTCCTCGCCCTTGGCAATCTGCTTAACCCCATTTGCATCCCCACCGGCCCTGCGCGCTGCGGTCGCCTTCAAATTTTTCAGCACATACTCACTTAGCTCATCCGCGAGCCTTTCATAGTATTCAAGCTCGTATCGCTGAATTAACTCTTCCTCTGACGAAAACGTGCGTTGTGTCATTGCCCGCAACAGGATTCCTTTTGGGCCGTTTAACAAAGTGCCGACGACATGCGAAATTGTCACGTCAGGCTCGCCATCACTTTTCGTTTCATTAATCTTGAGTACATGCTTGCCTAAGCTGGCCAAATGCTTGACGAATGCAGTCCGTGCAATACCCATTTTTTTCTCCACAAATTACAGATCGCAAAATCTAAAGGCGCACCTGTCAGGAAGAGAATCCTGTCAGTTCCCCCTCGCACTTGAAACGCTTGTCTGCAATGAAAATCAAGCGACTTGTTTGAATTTCCCCGTAATCACTTTCGCGCTCGTACAAGCCGCGAGATAGTCGCCCCATACCTGCATCATCACCGCGCGCTCTTTGAGGTATGTGGCGTGGTTGTACGCCGCGCTGACTGGCCCGCGTTGCCGGTGAACCACCCGGCGCAGTACTTGAACTTACGCTGCGAGTAGTGCCTTCGGCAACGGCTCGACCTTCTCGTAACGGTAGGCGTCCTGTTGCGCATCCCACAGGTCAACCGCCTGCTGCATCCGCATCCAGGTCTCGGGTGTGGTGCGCAACACTTTGGCCAGGCGTATTGCCATCTCGGCGCTGAATCCGCGTTTCTCGTGGATCAACTCGGATACTGTCAGGCGGCTCACGCCCATGCGCGCAGCGAGTTCGGCTTGTGTGATATTGAGGTGCGGCAGAATATCTGTGCGCACGATGGCACCGGGATGGGTGGGGCGGCGCTTCGGGTTTCTCAGGCTTTTCATCAGTGGTAGTCCTCCAAATTGACATCGGTGGCATCTTCGCCCTTGAAGCTGAACGTGATGCGGAAATTGGCTGTGACGGTGATCGAGTAGGTTCCCTTGCGGTCGCCTTTCAATTCATGGAAACCGAAGCCCGGCAGATTCATGTCGGTTGGCGTCACGCAGCCGTCGAGCAAGTCCAGCAGGCGCTCGATGCGATCCGCACTCCGGGCTGGTATACCCTTGAAGTTGCCGTTCGTAAAAAACCGCTCCAGCCCTTTGTGTTTGAAATTTTTGACCATGCGGCTGTATGTAATTCACTAGATTACATTGTACAAAAATAAATTACGCTGTCAAGCGGCGCGCAGCGGTACAACTTTGGCTGCGGGCTTGGCTTCGATGGCGCGGTAGAGTTTTTGAAGCGCCGCCAACTTCTCGGGCATGTAGTCGTGTGCGTCGTAGTGCCGCTTTTGAACGCCGCTCAGGCCGTGGCTTTGAAGTTCGCCGCGAATGTCCTTGCTTATGCCAAGCGATGACAGCAGGGTTTCGACTCCTGAGCGCACGCGTTTGAGTTGAAATGCTGGTATGCCGTGGTCTACGGCTTGCGCCCACTTGGAAAGCGTCACGGCGTTAAGGTGAGTTTCGCCTTCGTCTGTCGATATGGCGAATTCCCCGGTGCTTGCTGGCAGTTCGTTGAGCGCTTCGAGGGCGGCGGGAATCAGCGGCAGCAGGTGCGGGCGCGGTGGCCGGCCGGGCTTTCCCTTGCCGTCGAAAATGGTGATGGCGTTTGCGGCCACGCGGTCACGGCGCAGGCTGACGAGTTGTTCAATCCGTTGCCCACCGGTGAGGAGTTGCAGGCGGAGGGCAGCGCCCCGGATGCCTGGCAGCGATTTGATGGCCTGCCAGTAGGTGCGCATTTCTTCGGCGCTCAGCGGGTTTTTGTCGGCGCGATCTTGCTCCGCGTCGCGCTCGGTCAGTGCGACCGGGTTTGCGGTGATGCCGTAGGCCTTGAACGCGACCGGGATGCTGGCTTTCGCCTTCGCTGCCATTGCCACGCGGTAGGTGGCGTGCAGGTATGAGCGCACCTTGTTGGCGGTGCGCCCTTTGCCAGCCTCGTTGATTCGGCGGAGGAGATTGATCAGGTCGTCCGCAGCGACGTACGCGGCCACAGTGTTTGCCAGTACCGGCGAGGCATCCAGAACATGAAGCCGGAACAGTCCGTGCGCCTCGGCGTGGGACTTCCTGCCGAGCTTTTCCAAGTAGTTGCAATAATCATCGAGCAGGGCGCGCAGAGTGTGCTGCGACCGGTCCCGCTCGGCTTCCTGCTGCGCGATGTACTCGGCGCGCTCTGCTGCCTTGATTGCGCGGTAGCCGCCGGTGTCGCGGTTGTCGGCTTGTACCTTGGCGCGCGCTTCGCAGTCGCGCAGTGCGGCGAGGATGGAGTAGCCGCGCGCTGACGGATTCACGCTCTTTGGTGGCGCTGCCGGGTTATAGGTGCCGATGGCGACGCGATCTGTCTTGCCGTGGGCGGTAGCGCCAGTACAGCATGACCGCGCCACCGGCCAGCCGGCGAGCCTGGAGCGCGCCGCCTTGTGGCAGTTTGCCTACGACGGCAAATTCGCCCGCCTTGAGCGCCTTGATGATCGCGCCCGGCGTGTTGTCGCTCGGGCTGTCCGTGTCGCGCGTCGTCGCTTTCATCCTGAATCCCCTCGTGTGCCGGTCTGGTGCCAGTCTGGTGCCAGTCTTGAGCCGGATGGCATTGGCACGATAGGGACTATATCGGACGATAATCTATATGTAAGTCAATAGGTTATGAAAATACAGTGTCCAAGGAAATCCAGCGACGTGCTATAAATAGGGACTCATAATCCTTTGGTCTTTGGTTCAAGTCCAACACGGCCTACCCACTTGTGACTCCCGGAAACCGTTGTGTACCAATGGTTTCCGGGGCATCACAAAAATAGCTGCAACAGATCGTTCAAAAATAAACGGCCGCGCTCGGTCGGTCTAATGCGTAGATGATCGCGCACAATCAAGCCCTTCGACTCCGCTTTGTTCAAGGCTTTGTCTACTGCGCTAATGGCGAGACCGGTGCGCTCGCCAAACTCGCGCACGGCGAACCCTTCGGTCAGGCGCAGGGTGTTCATCATGTATTCGAAGGGTAGTTCTGCGGCGCTGACTTCGTGCTCGTCTGCCAGCGGTGCGCCCGCCTCACACCCGGCCATATAAGCCTCCGGATTGCGCAATTTGGCGCTGCGCACGATACGATGCGCGAACGAGAGTTTGCCGTGGGCGCCCGCGCCGATGCCGAGGTAATCGCCGAAGCGCCAGTAGTTGACGTTGTGTTTGCTGCGGCGACTTGCTTGTGCGTAGGCCGAGGTTTCGTAGTGCTCGTAGCCGACCGTTGCCAGCCGTGTTTCGATGATCGCCTGCATGTCGGCTGCGGCATCATCGTTTGGCAGCACGGGCGGGTACTTGGCGAAGACGGTGTTCGGCTCCAGCGTCAGGTGGTAGTACGACAAGTGTGGCGGACTGAAGCTGAGCGCCATGTCGATCTCGCTCTGCAACTGCGCGGGCGTTTGGCCGGGCAGGGCGTACATCAAGTCGAGATTGAAGTTGTCAAACAATTTTTTGGCGATGTTGATCGCGTTGACCGCTTCGTGACAATCATGAATTCGCCCGAGCGATTGCAACTGCGCGCCGTCGAAACTCTGGATGCCAATCGACAGGCGATTGACGCCGCTATTGCGAAACGCTTCAAACTTGGCGGCTTCAAATGTGCCGGGGTTGGCTTCCAACGTAATTTCGGCATCGGCCTCCAAGCCAAGCCTGGCGCGGATCTCCGACATGAGGCGCTCGAAACCGTTGGCAGATAAAAGGCTTGGCGTGCCGCCACCGAAAAAAATGGCATGAACGCGGCGGCCCCAGATCAGCGGCAGGGAGAGTTCGAGGTCGCTGATCAGGGCGTTGATGTAGCGCGCTTCGGGAATCGCTTCGCCTCCGCGTGTGGCGTGCGAGTTGAAATCGCA
>JAYVSR010000257.1:0-9973 GCA_043775155.1 Burkholderiales bacterium
ATCGCGGTCAGCGTGCCCTGACCCATTTCGGAGCCGGGCGAGAGGATGGTGACAATGCCATCGGTGCCGATGGTGACCCATTGATTCGGGGCAAGACCGGCACTTTGGGCGAGGGCTTTTTTCGACGCGGTAAGGGCCGGTACGCCGAAGGCGACGCCGATGGCCAGGCCGCTTGCGCCTACCAAAAACTGGCGGCGCGACAGGGTGAGGGTTTTGATGGCGTTGGTGTTGTGCGTTTTCATCATCGTCTCCTTCAGGCTTTCGCAGCAGCAGGTTTCGCCGCGTTCCCGCCAGCAGCGCGCTCAACGGCTTTGACAATCTGCTGATAGGTGCCGCAGCGGCAAATGTTGCCGTTCATCGCATCGACAATTTGTTTGCGGTTCGGCTTCGGTGTTTTGGTCAGAAACGCCGCCGCCGTCATGATCTGCCCGGACTGGCAGTAGCCGCACTGCGGCACACCCTCAGCGACCCAGGCTTTTTGCAGGGCGTGATCGCCATTGGCCGACAGGCCTTCTATCGTGGTGATCTTCTTGCCCGCGAGACCGGCGGCCGGCGTGACGCAAGAGCGCGTTGCCACGCCATCGACATGCACGGTGCAAGCGCCGCACTGAGCGATGCCGCAACCGAATTTGGTGCCGGTCATGCCGAGCGTGTCGCGCAGCACCCAGAGCAGGGGTGTATCAGGGGCGGCATCGGCCTCGACGGCCTTGCCATTGACGGTCAGTTGCATGGAGTCTCCTTGTGATTGAATTTTGCGGGAAAAAGTATAGACGCTTCCGGGTTCTCAACCGATAGCGGTTAAATCCCAGCGCGGCCGCACCGGAAACGCATAACCAGTGGATGGGTGGCCGAGTGCCAGACGGCAGGCACCGGCGTAGGCGATCATCGCGCCGTTGTCGGTACATAAAGTTTGCTCGGGGTAATACACCTTCGCACCCGCCGCCGCACACGCTTGACCAAGCCGCTCGCGCAAACGCTGGTTCGCGCTTACGCCCCCGGCTACGACCAGGCGGGTCAAGCCGGTGCGCTCGAGCGCGGCACAAGACTTGGCGATCAACACATCGACGATGGCTTCTTCAACCGCGCGTGCGATGCCGGCCGCCGCAGTCGCATCAGCCGCATTTGTCCCGGCCGCGCCGAATTCCTGCACCAGCTTGCGTACCGCAGTCTTGAGCCCGCTGAAGCTGAACATCAAATCGCCGGAGTGGAGCATCGGGCGCGGCAGTTTGAAGCGTGCCGGGTCACCCGTCTCGGCCAGCTTGGCCAACGCCGGGCCGCCGGGGTAGCCCAGACCCAACAGCTTGGCACTTTTGTCGAAGGCTTCGCCGGCGGCGTCGTCAATCGACTCGCCAAGGAGTTCGTATTGGCCCGGACCTTCGACGCGCATCAATTGCGTGTGGCCGCCCGAAACGAGCAGCGCGACGAAGGGAAATGAGGGTGGCGCATTCGACAAGAGCGGCGACAGCAAATGCCCTTCGAGGTGATGCACGCCGATGGCCGGGATGCCGAGTGACAGCGCGAGCGCGCTGCCGGCCGCTGCGCCGACCAGCAACGCGCCGGAGAGTCCCGGCCCTTGGGTGAAGGCGACCGCGTCAACGTTTTTGATCGTGATGCCCGCTGCATCGAGCGCACGCCGGGTTAACGGCAACACCCGGCGAATATGATCACGCGAGGCCAGCTCCGGCACCACGCCGCCATAGCGCTCGTGCATCGCGACTTGCGAGTGCAGCGCCTGCGCGAGTAACCCGCGCGCGGGCGCAGTCGCGCCGCGCACGCTGTCGTAGAGCGCGACGCCAGTTTCGTCGCAGGAAGATTCAATACCGAGAACGATCATCGTTGCCAATTTTACTGGTGCCTCGGTCTGTCGCCGCAGTGACGACGTGATACCACAGCCTTGTCGCCGCCGAGATGTCCCGGCAAAGCCCGCGCAGCGTTCCTCAAGTGCATTGGTTTGATCGCGTTTTAAGTGCGCGTTAAGCAATCCGCAGCATAATCACGCCCACGGTTTTTCAAAGGGTGTCTGGCATGCGCGTGCTCCTGGTAGAAGACGATGCAATGATCGGCGAGTCGGTCAAAAAGGGCTTGCGCCAGGACGGCTTTACTGTCGACTGGGTCGAAGATGGCGAGGCGGCTGAGCGCGCGGTGGCGGCTTATGCCTATGATTTGATCGTGCTCGATCTCGGCCTGCCGAAGAAATCCGGTCTCGACGTGTTGCGCAGTTTGCGCAGCGGCGGCAAGGATGTGGCGGTGCTGATCGCCACTGCGCGCGACGATGTGCCGAGCCGGGTCGAGGGACTCGATGCGGGCGCGGATGACTACTTGATCAAGCCCTTCGATCTGGATGAGTTGGCGGCGCGGATTCGCGCCATCTTGCGGCGGCGCGCCGGACGTGCCGAGCCGGTGCTGCGGCATCGCGGCATCAGTTTCAATCCGGCTACGCGCGAAGTCTTGCGCGATGGCGTACCAGTCACGTTGACGGCGCGTGAGCTGGCCTTGTTGCAGGCGTTCATGGATCGGCCCGGCGCGGTGCTGTCAAAGACCCAGATCGAAGAAAAATTGTATGGCTGGGGCGGTGAAGTGGAGAGCAATACGATTGAGGTCTACATCCACTCGTTGCGCAAAAAGCTCGGCGCTGAATTTATTCAGAACGTGCGGGGAGTCGGCTATTTGTCGCCGCGCGAAGTGCCTGCACTTTGACGTGACTGCCACTGCATGACTTCAATTCGCCGCCGTTTGCTGCTCTGGCTGCTGCTCGCCCTTGGCATCGGCCTCGCGGGTGGCGGCGCTGCGGTCTATCTCGCGGCCGGCAATACCGCCAACGACATCGCCGATTTGCATTTACGCCAGATCGCCGGTGCGCTGCCGAGCCGAACGTTTTCGCCGATCAACGTGCTGTCAAAAGAAGACTTGCAGGACGAACACATCGCGGTGCAAATTTGGGATCGCACCGGCAAGACGCTCTACATTTCTGATCGCGCGTCGAGCCAGCCGCCGCGCGGGCGCAGCGGCTTTGCGACGGTGAAATTTGGCAATGATGATTGGCGCGTCTACAACGAAACGGTCGGCGACAACGTCGTCCAGGTCGCACAGCCGATGCGCTCGCGCACGGCAATGGCGGCGCGGATGGCGTTGCGCAGTGTCTGGCCGTTGCTGGTGGTGACGCCGTTTCTCGCGCTGGCGATTTGGCTCACGGTGCGGCGCGGGCTGGCACCGCTGGAGCGGATTGCGCATCAGGTTGAAGAGCGTTCAGCTGAGAGTCTGGTGCCGTTGCAGGATGCCGGTACACCGGACGAAGTGAAGTCATTGGTGGCGGCGCTGAACCGCCTGCTCGGGCGCCTCGGCCATGCGTTTGACACGCAGCGCGCGTTCGTCGCCGACGCCGCCCACGAGTTGCGTACGCCGATTGCGGCGCTCAAGCTGCAAACCCAGTTGGCCGAGCGTGCGGGTGATGGCGACGAGCGCCGCGCTGCGCTCGCCACCTTGCACACCGGCATCGACCGCGCCGCGCATCTGGTGCAGCAACTGCTTGATCTGGCGCGGCAGGAAGAAAACGTCCGCAGCGCTGAAGCGCGCCTCGGCGCGCTGGACGTGAGGGCGCGCCTCGGCGCGCTGGACGTGAGGGCGCGCCCGTGCGCGCTCGATGCCCTGGCGCGCGAGGCGGTAGCCCAACGCTCGCCACTGGCGATTGAGCGCGGTATTGATCTGGGCGTAGCGCGGGCCGATGCGGTAAAGATTCATGGTGATGCCGACAGCCTGCGCACCTTGATCGGCAATCTGATCGACAACGCCATCAACTACACCCCGAGCGGCGGGCGGATTGATGTTGAAACGCTGTTGGTGGACCAGCGCAATCAAGTGCGGGGTGAAGCGCGGAGTCAAGCGACTATCGTGGTGTCCGATAGCGGGCCGGGGATACCTGCTGAGCACCGCGAGCGCGTGTTCGACCGTTTTTATCGGGTGCCAGGGACGCGTACACCAGGCAGCGGCTTGGGCCTTGCCATCGTGCAAAGCGCAGCGCAAGCGCATCAGGCCAGCATCCATCTTGACGACAATCCGGGCGGCGGATTGCGGGTGGAAATTTGCTTTCCGCCAGAGCGGGTTATGCAGTCGTCATAGCGAGAAACGCTTAACGCCCATTTAAGTGTTTGCCCTCATAATCGCGCCCCTCTATGCATAGCCATCAACCAAAATTCCGCCATCCGCGTCGGGCCGCTGCCATTTTCGCTCTCGCACTGGCCATGCCAGCCTACGCCCAGGCCCCGCTGCAGGCGCTTACGTTGCCAGCGGCTGAGGCGCTCTTGAGTGGCAAAAACCGTGACATTGCGCTGGCGCGGCGGGTCCAGGAGCAAGCCGGTGCCGACATCATCACGGCCGGCCAGCGGCCCAATCCGCAGTTGTCCTGGACCACACAAAACATCAACCCGAATCGCGGCATTGGCAATGGCGACCTGCGTGCCAAGACGGTCGATTCGATTGTTCGCGTCGACCAATTGATCGAGCGTGGCGGCAAGGCCGAGCTACGCACCGAGACCGCGCGCCGCCTTGAAGTCGCGGCGGGCGAAGACGTCAATGAAGTGACGCGGCAACAGTTGCTGGCGTTGCGCGTAGCGTATTTCGATCTGCTGGTGGCGCAAGACAAGGTTGTGGCATCGACTGAATCCGCCGCGTTGTTCGCCAAGACCGCAGATGCTGCGCAATTGCGCTTGAAGGCCGGCGACTTGGCCGCCGCCGACGTGGCGCGGATTCGCGTCGATGTGTTGCGCGCGCAGAACGATGCGCGTAGTGCCCAGGGAGACGTCAGCCGCGCGCGCGTGAACCTGGCTTACCTGATTGGTGCCGAGAGCCATGCCGATACGATTCGTGCCGTGACGCCGTGGCCGCAAGCCGAAGGTGCAGCCACGTCGACCGGCACCAGAGAGCAGCTTGAAGCGCGTCTCGAAGGTCGCCCGGACGTACGCGCTGCGCGCGCCCGCGTCGCCGCTGCCGACAAGGCGCGCGAGCTGGCGCAGTCGCTGCGCACCCGCGACGTATCGGTCGGGGTGCAATACGAGCATTGGCCGAACCGGGCCGACGCCAACAATCAAGGCACCGGCAACAGCTTCGGCGTGGCATTTTCGGTGCCGCTGTTTGTCCGGCATAACAACGAAGGTGAAGTGGCGCGCGCCCAAGCCGACTGGTACGCCGCCCGCGATGCACAAGAGCGCGTGCTGGCGCAGGCGCGTAGCGAGGCCGCGCGTGCGGCCGGCGATCTGGCATCGGCGCGCGAGCGTTTGATCCGGTTTGAAACCGAGTTGATCAAGGAGGCGGAGCGCACTGCCGCCGCCGCCGAGTTCGCGTTCAAGAACGGTGCGATTGGCGTGATGGATTTGCTCGATGCGCGCCGCACCCTTAAAGCGATTCAGATTGACGCAGCGAACGCGCGCGGTGACCACGCCAAGGCGCTGGCAGCGTATACGCTCAGTGCGGGCGTGGCACAGTGATTGCGCGCTCAGCCCCATTCAACCTGCTGTGAGTCTTCTGCAATGAGCAATCGCCTGCGTTCTTTCGTCCTGCCGGTTCTCGCTGTCATCGGGTTGACGGCGGCAGCTTATTTTGCCGGTCAGCGCTCGGGTCACGCGCCTGCCGCCGAGGTAGTGGCCGCACCCGCGAACCGGACGCCGAACGTGTTGAAATTCGAGCCGGGCGCGCCGCAACTGGCGGCGCTCAAAGTGATCACCATCGAAACCGCACCGCTCCCGGTGGCCGAGCCGCTCAATGGCCGGATCGCCTACAACGAAGACGTCACCGCGCGGGTGTCGTCACCGGTGGCCGGGCGGATCGTTTCACTCGGTGCCGCGCCGGGAGACAGCGTCAAAGCCGGGCAAGTGCTGGCCGCGATTGATGCCCCCGATTTGGCCGCCGCAGTCGCGGATTTGCGCAAAGCCGAGGCCGACGAGAGCCGCAAAAAACTGTCGATGGAGCGAGCACAAAAATTGTTTGATGCCGAGGTCACGCCACGCAAAGACCTCGAAGTGGCAGCTGCCGACCAGGCGGCGGCGCGCGCCGAGACGCAGCGCGCGCAATTGCGCTTGCGCAACCTGACCCCGGCGGGCGGTGATGGCCGCGGCCTTACCTTGCGCTCGCCGGTCACCGGTGTGGTCGCCGATCGCAAGGCGAATCCGGCGATGGAGGTGCAACCGGGAATGGCGGAGCCGTTGTTTGTGGTCACCGATCCGAAGCGACTCTGGGTGCTGGTGGATTTGCCAGAGCGTTACCTGGCGCGGGTTTCCGAGGGGTTGAACGCCAGCGTCGCGGTCGATGCCTATCCGGGTGAGACGTTCCGCGCCACCGTAACGCGCATCGGCCAGGTGATGGACCCGGCAACCCGGCGGATTCAGGTGCGCTGTGATCTGCCGAATCCTGAAGGCGTGCTGAAACCGGAAATGTTTGCCCGCGTCTCGCTGCTCACACGTGACGGCCAGCAGGCGTTGCGGCTGCCCAATAGCGCGCTGGTGACCGAAGGTTTGTTCAGTTTTGTCTTTGTCGAGACTGCACCGGGCACCTTTACCAAGCGCAAGGTCGATCTGTCGGTGCAGGATCGCGAATACTCCTATCTGTCGGGCGGCGTCGCGCGTGGCGAGCGCATCGTCAGCGGCGGTGCTTTGTTGTTGCAGTCTGAGCTGGCGTCTGGCTCTTGACGCGGCCTGTGCTGCTACCTGCTTCCGTTTCGGTACCCCCGTTGCTGCACCCCGTTCCTGCCCCCCCGTTCCCGCCCCGCCGTTCCTCTCCTTGTCCGCTTCGGGCATTTGACTGACTATTCCAGGTTCACCCGCACGCGATGCTAGAGCGCCTGATTACTTTTTGCATGACCCAGCGCTTGTTCGTGCTGCTGGCGATGGTTGCGTTGACCTTCTTCGGCATCCGGTCGGTGGGCAATCTGCCGATTGAAGCGTTCCCCGACGTGCAGGACGTGCAGGTGCAGATCGTCACGCAGTTTCGCGGCCAGGCGCCGGAAGAAGTCGAACGCGCGGTCTCGCTGCCGATTGAAATTGGCATGGCAGGTACGCCCGGCATGACACAAATCCGCTCCGTGTCGATCACCGGTTTGTCGGTGGTCACATTGACGTTTGCTGACGGCACCAACGATTACTTCGCCCGCCAGCAGGTGATTGAGCGCTTGCAGAATGTCAGCCTGCCCACCGGCGTGCAACCGGCGCTGGGGCCACTTGCCACTGCTGTCGGGGAGATTTACCGCTACGTGCTCGAAGTACCGAAAGGAATGCCTGAGTACGAAGTGCGCGCATTGCAGGATTGGGTGATTCAGCCGCGCCTGCGGATGGTGCCAGGGGTAGCCGATGTGGTCAGTTTTGGTGCCACCGTCAAGGAATATCAAATTCGCGTCGATCCGCTGGCGCTCAAGCGCTACGGCGTCACCCTCGACCAAGTCAGCAGCGCAGTGCAGAACAACAGTGCCAACTATGGCGGCGGCTTGTTGCGCCGTGGCGCTGAATCTCTGGTGATTCGCGGCATCGGTTTATTCAACAATCTCGATGATATTGCGCGCACCGTCGTGGCATCAAAAGCCGGTAAGACCGTCGTGATTGGTGACTTGGGCGAAGTACGCATCGGCGGACGGGTACGCTCGGGTATCGTCGCCTATGCTGGGCAGACCGGTGCCGAGGGCAGCGAACCAGCCTACGAAACCGATAGCGTGGTGCAGGGCATCGTGATCATGACCAAGGGGCAGAACCCGGCGAAGATCATCGCGGCCTTAAAGGAGCGCGTCGCCGAAGTGCAAGGGCGTCTGCCGCCGGGAGTGAAAATCCGCCCGGTGTATGACCGCACCAAGCTGATTCATCACACCGTCGCCACGGTGGGTGAAAACCTCGCGCTGGGGGCGGCGCTGGTGATTGCAATTCTGGTGATTTTTTTGCAAAACTGGCGCGCCGCCCTGATCGTCGCCGCGGTGATTCCGCTGTCGCTGTTGTTCGCTTTCATCATGATGGATGCGCGCGGCGTGTCGGCGAATCTGATTTCGCTCGGCGCGGTTGATTTCGGCATCATCATTGACAGTGCCGTGGTGGTGGTCGAGGCGCTGATGGTGCGGCTCGCGGCCGCGCGTGACGATGGCAATCCGCACAATGATTCGGCGTCGTGGCGCATGACCACCCTGCGCAGCACCGCTGTCGAGCTGGGGCACCCGATCCTGTTCTCGAAGGCGATCATCATTCTGGCGTTCCTGCCGATCTTTACGTTTCAGCGCGTCGAGGGCAAGATTTTTTCGCCGGTCGCCTTCACGCTGTCGTTTGCCTTGTTGGGGGCCATCATTCTCACGCTCACTTTGGTGCCCACCCTGTTGTCCTACAACATGGGTACCAACAGCATGGCTGAAAAGCACATCGGCTGGATCAACCGTTTACAGAACTGGTATCGCAATCAGTTGCGCCGGCTGGAATCGAAACGGAAGGAGGTGGTGATGGTATCGGCCGGCCTGTTGGCGCTGACCATGGTGCTGGTGCCTTTTTTGGGCAGTGAGTTTTTGCCCAAGCTCGATGAAGGCAATATCTGGCTCACCATCACGATGCCGCCGCAAACCAGTCTGGAGCAAACCAAGGAGATCGAACGCCAGGTGCGCACAAAGCTGCGTAGCTATCCCGAAGTACGGCAATTAATCACCCAGGCCGGGCGCCCGGATGACGGCACTGATCCGAAAGGGCCAAACAATCTCGAAGTGCTGGCCGAATTGCAGCCAGCCGGGACCTGGCGCTTCGCCAGCAAAGCTGCCCTGATTGCCGACATGAGTAAAAAAATTCATGAACTGCCCGGCATCCCGACTAATTTCTCGCAGGTGATACAAGACAACGTCGAAGAGGCCCTGTCGGGCGCGCGCGGCGAAATTGTGGTCAAAATTTACGGGCCGGATTTTGAAATCTTGCAGGACAAAGCGGATCGGGTGGTGACGATTCTTAACTCGATCCGCGGTGCGACAGATGTGGGTTCGTTCAAAATTGGCGGGCAAACAGAACTATCGATCCAGCTTGACCGGCAGAAGATTGCGCGGCTTGGCATCAACATCGCTGACGCCGGCAACGTAATCCAGACGGCGCTGGCCGGCACTGCGGCCAGCACCTTCTACGAAGCGGATCGCCGCTTTGATGTGACGGTACGCCTGGGGTTTGCGTTTCGCGATGCGGTCGATGATGTCGGACATTTGCAGGTACCGCTGCCGGGCAATGTCGGCACGATCTCGCTGTTCGAGATCGCCACCATCGAGGTCAAGCAGGGCGCGTCGAGGATTGGGCGCGAAAACGGCGGACGCCTGATCCCGATCAAAGTGAATTTGACTGGGCGTGATCAAGGCAGCTTCGTGGCTGAAGCCCAGGGGCGGGTCGCCAAAGAAATCAGCCTGCCGCCCGGCTATTACCTGACTTGGGGCGGACAATTTGAAAATCAGCAGCGCGCGCTCAAGCGCCTGCAGGTGATTGTGCCAGTCAGTTTATTGTCGATTTTTGCGCTGCTATTTTGGGCTTTCAAGTCGATGCGCAAGGCGGCACTGGTGTTGGCGATGATCCCGTTTACCGCAATCGGCGGTTTTGCCGGCCTGGCGCTGGCGGGCCTGCACGTGTCGATTTCAGCGGCGGTCGGGTTCATCGCGGTGGCGGGTATTTCGGTGCAGAACGGCGTCATTATGGTCGAGCATATTCTCGAGCTTTATCGTGATGGCATGCGTTTTAGCGAGGCCGTGATCGAGGGCGCGGTGACGCGCCTGCGGCCGATTTTGATGACCGCCTTGATGGCCGGTCTCGGGCTGTTGCCGGCCGCCATCTCCACCGGGATCGGCTCCGAAACCCAGCGGCCGTTTGCGGTGGTGATTGTGGGCGGCATTGTCTCCGCCACGATCTTCACCTTGCTTCTGTTGCCCCTGTTGTTTCCGGTTGTCGCGCGCGAAGCCGGCGAATAAGCACCCGGCGCGTTTCCGCAGGCACAGCGGCAG
>JAYVSR010000258.1:0-8975 GCA_043775155.1 Burkholderiales bacterium
GAAGGTCTGGAAGCGGTCAGGAAGCGCCCTGGCATGTATATCGGCGACACCAGTGACGGTACCGGTCTGCATCATTTGGTGTTTGAGGTGCTGGACAACTCAATCGACGAATCGCTGGCGGGCCACTGCACCGAGATTCACGTCACCATCCATACCGACAATTCAATTTCGGTGACCGACAACGGGCGTGGCATTCCCACTGGCATTAAATGGGACGACAAACACGAACCTAAACGCAGTGCCGCTGAAATTGTGATGACTGAGCTGCACGCTGGTGGCAAGTTTGATCAGAATAGCTACAAGGTGTCGGGTGGTTTGCACGGCGTCGGCGTCTCCTGCGTCAACGGTTTATCGAAGTGGCTGCGCCTGATCGTGCGCCGCGATGGCAAAGCGCACTACATGGAGTTTGTGCGCGGTGTGCCGCAGAATCGTGAGCTACTTGAAGGCGTGATGCCTGCGGGTGTTGTAAACGGTCACCCGGCCGGCAGCAAGGTGATGACCTCACCGATCAAATTCACCGGCACCACCGAAAAGCGTGGCACCGAGGTGCATTTCCTGGCCGACGATGAAATTTTCAACAACATCGAGTATCACTACGAGATCCTCGCCAAGCGGATCCGCGAACTGTCCTTTCTCAACAACGGCGTCAACATCAAGCTGACCGATCAGCGTACCGGCAAGGAAGAAATTTTCGCGTTCGATGGTGGTGTAAAGGGTTTCGTCGAATACATCAACCGCACCAAGACAGTGTTGCATCCGAATATTTTTTATATCTCGGGTGAGACGGTGGCTGAGAATGGTTTGACCATCGGCGTCGAAGTGGCGATGCAATGGAACGACGGCTACAACGAACAGGTGCTGTGCTTCACCAACAACATCCCGCAGCGCGATGGTGGTACCCACCTGACCGGCCTGCGCGCGGCGATGACGCGGGTGATCAACAAGTACATCGAAGAAACCGAGATCGCAAAAAAACAAAAAGTCGAAACCAGCGGCGACGA
This sequence comes from Burkholderiales bacterium, assembly GCA_043775155.1. GTDB lineage: Bacteria > Pseudomonadota > Gammaproteobacteria > Burkholderiales > JAEUOS01 > CANJDH01. Next base: position 1,002 of record JAYVSR010000258.1, read on the forward strand.
CATGCGCGAGGGCCTCACCTGCGTCCTCTCGGTGAAGGTGCCGGAACCGAAATTCAGCTCGCAGACCAAGGACAAACTGGTGTCGTCCGAAGTGCGGATGCCGGTCGAAGACGTGCTGGCTAAAGCCTTGTCCGCCTACCTGCTGGAAAAACCCAACGACGCCAAAATCATCTGCGGCAAGATCGTCGAAGCTGCGCGGGCAAGAGAAGCGGCGCGCAAAGCCCGCGAGATGACGCGCCGCAAAGGGGTGCTCGATGGCATGGGCCTGCCCGGCAAACTGGCCGACTGTCAGGAAAAAGACCCGGCCCTGTGCGAGCTGTATCTGGTCGAGGGCGACTCGGCAGGTGGCTCCGCCAAGCAGGGCCGCGACCGCAAGTTTCAAGCGATCCTGCCGTTACGCGGCAAAATTCTCAACGTCGAAAAAGCCCGCTTCGACAAGCTGTTGTCGTCTAACGAAATCACCACCCTGATCACCGCGCTTGGTACCGGCATCGGTGCCGGCATGGGCAAGGACGACTACGACGCCGCCAAGCTGCGCTATCACCGCATTATCATCATGACCGATGCCGACGTTGACGGCGCGCATATTCGTACCTTGCTCTTGACCTTCTTTTATCGGCAGATGCCCGAGCTGGTCGAGCGCGGCCACATCTACATCGCCCAGCCGCCGCTCTACAAGGTCAAGGCCGGCAAGGACGAGCGCTATCTCAAAGACGATCACGAACTCAATCAATACCTGCTGCGCGCGGCGTTGCAAGGCGCCGAGTTGCAGCCGAACCCGGCTAGCGGCGAGTCGCAGCCAGCCGCGATTGCCGGCGACGCGCTCGAAGCCCTGGCGCGCGACTACCTGCTGTCCGAAGCCGTGGTGCAGCGCATTTCACACCTCTACGACGAAGCGGCTTTGCGTGCGATTCTAGATGGTGCAGAAGTTGATTTGTCGAGCGAGGAAGCAGCGCAGCAGTCGGCGCAGTCACTGCTCGGTGCGCTGACCGATCGCAGCGTCACCGTCACCCCGGCCTATGACGAAAAACACGAGTCCTGGGCCCTGCGCATCACGCGCAGCAAACACGGCAACCGGAAAAACGCGCTGATGAACACCGATTTTGTCGCCGGCGCCGACTACGCGCAGCTCAAGGTCACCGCGCTCAAGGTGAAAGACCTGTTGCGTGCCGGCGGCACGATTAAACGGGGCGAAGGGGAAAAAGCGCGCTCCCAAGACGTCACCGATTTCCGCGCCGCCGTGCATTGGCTCTTGGCCGACGCCGAGCGCAATCTCTCACGTCAGCGCTACAAGGGCTTGGGTGAGATGAACCCCGCGCAACTGTGGGAGACCACCATGGATCCGACAGTACGCCGCCTGTTACGCGTCCAGATTGACGACGCGATTGCTGCCGACGGCATCTTCACTACCCTGATGGGCGATGAAGTTGAACCGCGCCGCCAGTTCATCGAGACCAATGCGTTGCGCGCGGGCAATATCGACATCTAGGCGCGATGGCGTTTCCCCAACTCGGCATCCTCCCGCCCGCGCAGCGGCGCTTGTGGGATGAATTGGGTGCCATTCCTGCGGGTTTCACGCTATACGGCGGCACTGCTCTCGCGTTGCGCCTTGGACACCGGCAGTCTGTCGATTTCGATTTTTTCTCCAACAGCGCGTTCGATATTGACCGGCTGCAGCAGCAGAACGCGCTGTTAAAGTCGGCCCAGGTATTGCAAGCCGAACCGAACACGCTGACGTTACAAATCGACCGAGGCGAGCCGGTCAAGCACGCACTGCGTGGTGCCGCGCAACGCTACAGCGGCTGACGAGATGGAGACCGCTACATCCTATCCCGCCGAATTACGCGAACTGGCGAGTTCGGTGATCTGGTTTGAGCCGGCCGAAAAGGCCTTGTCATCACCGGATCGCTTTCTCGTGTACCTGATGGAATACACCACAGTGGAGCGCCTGCGTGTCGCGCGCAAGTATTTCTCGCAGGCTGATTTTCAGCATGCGCTTGAGCATGCACCGCCCGGCATCATGAGCGCGCGTTCGTGGACGTACTGGCATGTCGTGTTCGGCAAAGAACCGCCGCCGCTCGCCCGGCGTCAATTGCCATGATGCGTTCACTGGCGTGGTGCGTGGACATATTGCTTTGCGTGTTCACAGCGCAAGCGCATTCGCAAGTTCCACCGGCGCGCGCCGAGATTGGGCAATACAAAGACCTATTCGCTGCGGCGCTCGCAAATAGCGCCACTGAAATCAAGTCACTTACCGCCAAAGGCGAAAAGGCCGACGTGCGCGACAGCTACCAGCGTACCCCCTTGCATGTCGCCACCTACTTCGGCAAACACGACGCGATGCGCGCACTCGACCATCGCGAGATGATCCGTATACTCGAAGCAGCGGGCGCACAGTAGCGGGCGGACGACAGCGCCGCAAACAACCGGAGCAAGCAATGGAATGGATGAATGACCCGGCCGGCTGGGTGGCGCTGGCCACCCTGATTGCCCTGGAAATCGTGCTGGGTATCGACAACATCATATTCATTTCGATTCTGGTGGGCCGCTTGCCGGCCGAACAACGCGATCTGGCGCGCCGCCTTGGACTCGGTCTGGCACTAGGTGCTCGACTCGCCCTGCTCTTTTCACTCGCCTGGGTGATGGGGCTGAAAGATCCGCTGTTTCATTTGTTTGGCCAGGGTATTTCGGGGCGCGACCTGATCCTCATTTTTGGCGGCTTGTTCCTGCTCTGGAAAAGCGTGCATGAGATTCACAACTCGCTCGAAGGAGAAGATCATCAAGGGCAATCAGGCGCAGTGGTGCAAGCTACCTTTGGTGGCGTGCTGGTGCAGATTGCCCTGATCGACATCGTGTTCTCGCTGGACTCGGTGATCACCGCCGTCGGTCTGGTCGATCATGTATCGATCATGGTGATCGCCATCATCGTCTCGGTGATCGTGATGTTGTTCGCAGCCAAGCCGATTGGCGAATTTGTCGAGCGCCACCCGACGATCAAAATGCTGGCGCTGGCGTTTCTCACGATGATCGGCGTGGTGCTGCTAGCCGAAGGCTTTGAGGTGAAGATTCCCAAAGGGGCGATTTACTTCGCCATGGCGTTCTCGCTGGGGGTCGAGGTGCTCAACATCCGCATGCGCGGCAAGCGCGGCACCCCGGTCAAGCTGCATCGCAACGAGCCGTAGCGGGAAAGCATAAGAATGGCTCCCACCAACGGTCTCCCGCAGATTTCTTAAGCGTGTTTGATACGCTCCGCGGCCAGCGCGCGATCCAGAAAATCGAAACGATCTTGTCCCCAGAAGCGCTCGCCATTGAGGATCAGGGTCGGCGCGCCGAACACGCCGTGCGCTGCGGCGTCGTCCGTATAGCGCTGGTAGATCGCCTGCACTTCAGGTGAATTTTCCGCCGCGACTAACGCCGCGCCGTCCATGCCGTTCTCTGCGGCGATCTCGATGCGTACCTTGGCATCGGCCGTGTTGCGCTCTTCGGCCCAGAGCGCGCGCAGCAACGCATGCGACAAGCGGAACGCATCGTGCCCGCGCTCCTGCGCGGCGATCACCATCCAGCCGGGGCGTTTGTTCCAGTCCGGGTCGGTGACGACCCAAGGGTAGTGCTTCGGTTTCAACACCAGCGGCATGCCGAGGTAGTTGCTCCAGCGCTCGAGTTCCAGCGTGTGATAGTCGATGCGCGCTGGCGGGCGCGTGCGCAATGGCACGCTACCGGTGACAGTGGCAATTGCCTGAAAGTCATACGGCTTCAACACCAACTTGACTTGATGGCGGCGTACGATGTCCTGCAACTTGGGGCCGCCGAGGTAGGCCCAAGGGGATGAGAGGCTGTAGTAGCAGGGCAGTTCGATCATGGTGTGTGGCGCTGCGTGAGTCGGTGTGAGTCAAAGAGAGAGGCGCGATAATCGCCATTATGACTGCTCCGAATCTGTTGTCTTTGCTGGAAGAAACCGCGCGCCATGACTTGGTGCGCCTTAACTATCCGCCTGCCAACTGGGTGCCGGGCGCGGCCACGTCATCCGGCGCGCCGCTGCTCGATGTACTGATCATCGGCGCCGGGATGTGCGGCCAGAGTGCCGCGTTCGCTTGCTTGCGCGAAGGCATGCGCAATCTGCGCATCATCGACAAGGCGCCGTATGGCGAAGAAGGGCCCTGGGGCACGTTTGCGCGTATGGAAACGTTAAGAAGCCCGAAGACCCTGACCAGCCCCGACCTCGGCATTGCTTCGCTGACCTTCCGCGCCTGGTACGAAGCGCAGTACGGCGCTGATGGATGGGAGGCGCTGTACAAGATACCGGTGCGCCACTGGCTCGACTACCTGCTTTGGGTGCGGCGCATCGCCGGCGTGCCGGTGGAGAATGACACGGCGCTCAGCGCGCTGGCACCCATGAGCGGGCCGGATGCCGTTTATATGCAGGCGTCGCTTAACGGCCCGCAAGGCAATGAGACCGTGTTCGCACGCAAGGTCGTGCTCGCGCTCGGGCGCGACGGCAGCGGCGCGCCACGCTGGCCGCGTTTTGCGCGTTTCGATCCAGCCAGTGCAGGCTTGCCAGGTGAGAACTTAGCGCCGGACAACAGCCCGCCGACAGCCAAGCCCGCAAGCGCCGGCGTGCGCCGCGCTGCGCGGGTGTTTCACTCGGCCGAAGACATCGACTTCGCCGCCCTCAGAGGTAAACGCGTCGCGGTGTTGGGCGCGGGTTCGTCCGCTTTCGACAACGCTGGCACCGCGCTTGAAGCGGGTGCGGGTGCCGTCGAAATGTTCGCGCGCCGCCCTTTTTTGCCACAGGTGAACAAATCGAAGTGGGCGTCGTTTCCGGGTTTCTTCCACGGTTTCGTCGCGCTGGACGACGCGATGAAGTGGAAAATCTTCACCTACATTTTTTCCGAGCAAGTGCCGCCGCCGTTTGAATCAGTCCTGCGTTGCGACAAACATGCACAGTTCACCATGCGTCTGGGCGAAGGCGCCATCGATCTCGTGCCGGGCGCAACCCACACCGAAGTCATCACGCTCAAGGGCCGCTACGCGTTCGACGCGGTGATCGTCGCGACCGGCTTCGATGTCGACATGATGAGCCGTCCCGAAGTCGCGGCGTTTCGCGAGCATGTGCTGGTCTGGGCTGATCGCGTGTCCGCCGAACAGGCGCAGGCGTTTCCCGAAGAGTCGCGCTTTCCGTACTTGGGTGATGGTTTCCAACTACTCGAACGCGCGGCAGGTGCCATGCCCGCCGCCGCCAACTTGCACATCTTTAACTGGGGCTGCACATTAAGTCACGGCCAACTCGCTGGCGACATCCCGGGCGTGGGTACGGGTGCAACGCGCCTCGCGCGCGCGCTGGCGCGCGATCTGTTCGTCGCCGAACAAGCGCGCCTCTACGAAGGGCTGCTCAATCACGCCGAGCCGGAACTGAAACCTACGCGCTATTACGTACCGTCAAGATAGAAGATAGTGCCGGTCTTTGCCGGTTTGCTTCAAAACCGGGTTCACCTAAAAACCAAGACAGGCCGGAAAGCCTTGTCCACCAAGGGTTTCAGGTCAATTCCCCTCTGGCATCAGATCAGATTCCGCTGCGCACCGGCGGCGCATCCCAGGCCGGCTCGCCGGCCAGCCATTTCGCGCCGCGCGCGTACAGCGCCTGCACCACTTCGCCCTTCAAGCCCGGCATGTCGCGCTTGATCTTGAAACCGACTTTGCTCTGCAAATAGGCCAAGTGACGGTAGCCCTCGGGGAACTGCCCCAGCAAATCGACATCGAGTTTGAGTTGCACATTCGGATCAACCACATCCATCCGATCCTTTTCATAAATCGGCTGGCGTCGCACGATCTTCCAAGAGTCTTCATTGCCAATGCGGCGCTTCTCGAAAAAATCGTAAAAGCGTCCGGTGCAAACGACATCGACCTCAACGTTATCCACCGAAGCGCGCTGATTGATCGTCATCTTGGTCTGCGCGACGGCGCGGTTGCCGTTCAAATCCACTGACGAGCCGCCGAGAAAATGCAGAATCGACACGCCCTTCTCGAAGCCCGTTTTGCTGACCTCGATAAACGCCAGCGCCGGGCCTTGAAACCAGGTCGCCGACATCCAGCCGTCGTCGTGCCACACGGTCTTGAAACGCTCCCAATCACCAGCGTCGCGCCACACCGCCCAGTTTTGCACGGTCTCGACAATCGCGAGCTTTTCCTCTGTCACGGCATTCATTCCACATCGCTCCATACTGAGTTGATCAACTGATAAACCGGGTGATAATCGAGTATACGCGGCGAACAAATTGAGCGCGGACAAGGAGACAAAATGGCATCTGTAAACCGGTTATGGCGGCGCGTGCGCGGCACCCTCATCGCAATCATCGCGCCCGTTTCGAACACGGCGCAGCGCCGGTTGTCCATCACCAGCGCGGCCATCGTATCGTTGGTTGCGCTCGGTGTCGTCGCGCAACCCGCTGCCGCGCAAGAGTTTCCCAACAAGCCGCTGAAGCTGATCGTGCCGCAACCGCCCGGCGGCGGTTTTGACACCACCGCGCGCATCCTCGCCGAAAAACTGGGGCCGCTGCTCGGCCAAACCGTCATCGTCGAAAACCGCCCCGGCGCCGGCACCCTCGTCGGTACCGAAGCCGCCGCCAAAGCGCCGGCCGACGGCTACACCATGCTCATGGGGGGCCTCTCCAACATTGCGCTCAACCCCGGCCTGTATCAAAAGCTGCCGTACGACCCGCTGAAAGATTTCGCGGTGGTTGCCTTGCCAGTCAACTACGCCTACGTGCTGGTCGCGCGCAAAGACCTGCCTTTCAATAACCTGAAAGAAATCATCGACCACGCGCGCGCCAACCCGGACAAGCTCACCTACGCCTCCGGCGGCAACGGCTCGGGCCAACACATCGCGCCCGCCGTGATCGCGCATTTGGCCGGCGTCAAGATGACCCACGTGCCGTACAAAGGCGCGCAAGCGGCGTATCAGGACTTGATCGCCGGCCGCGTCGATCTGTTCTTCGACATCGCCCCCACTGCGCGCGGGCAGATTGATGGCGGCACCGTCAAGCCGCTCGCCGTGTCATCGAAGGGCCGCCAGGCGATCTACCCCAATCTGCCGGCGGTGTCGGAGTCCGGCATCGCCGCGCTTGAAGGCTTCGACATGCAAAGCTGGTTCGCCTTGTTCGTTCCCGCCGCGACCCCAGCGTCGGCGCTCGCGCGCCTGCGCGCGGAGATGGCGAAGGTGATGGCGATGCCCGATCTGATCGAACGCTTTCAAAAAGGCGGCGGCATCGCGATGAAGTTGTCTACCGCTGACACCGAAGCATTGGTTCGGCGCGATGTCGAGCGTTGGACGAAATTGCTGCGCGAGGCGGGGATCAAAGGGGATTGACCAGCGGAGATTGAAAAGCGGAGATTGACAAATTGATCCTGAATGGCGCAAAATGCGCCATTCAGGAGATTTCATCATGTCCAAGATTTCGTCCTTTGCTTCCGTCAAGTTGCCCAGCGGGCTAGTCGATACCGCCCGTGAGTCAGCGCAACCCATGCGCCGCTCCGTCGCCAGCCAAATCGAGTACTGGGCGACGCTCGGTCGCGTGGTTGAGCATGCCGGCCTGACCGTTCAAGAAGCGTCTGACGCGATCGAAAATTACGAAGCGGCGGCGCGCAAAGCACGCCTCAAAACAACGCTTGACGACATCAGCACGCGCTTTGCAGCAGCGGAGAAAAGCGGCAACCTCGCGCAGCGTGTGCGCGACGTCGTGCTGGAAAATCGCGCCAAAGTCGGCACCCGCAAGCGCGCCGCCTGATTTTGCAACAGCCAGTTTTCTATCTGCTGGCCGGCCCAAACGGTGCTGGCAAATCCAGTCTCTATCGTGCAGTCGTAGCGGAGGGCTTGATCCCCGCCGAGACAGAGTTTGTCAACGCAGACCTGTATGAAGCGGCCAAGCTGGGCCATCTCGTCAATCCGCAAGAGCGTTCAGAACAAGCACGCCTTTGGGC
>JAYVSR010000259.1:0-3472 GCA_043775155.1 Burkholderiales bacterium
CCGCCCGGTGCGATTAGCCCCGTGCATGCCGGGCGCGAGGCCGACGATCACCAGCTTTGCATCGGCCGCGCCAAACGGCGGCACCGGTTTGCAAAAGTAAGCGGGGTTTTCGTATTTCACCCGGTCCAGGAATTTAGCCAGGCGCGGGCAGGCACGGCAATCGGCGCGGTAGACAGCTTCAGACATGCGGCAGATTTTACGCGCCTGTCACTGCGGCCCTGAATTTGCGTGTTGCGGTGCCGGTTCGAAGCTACCCAGCGCCACGGTGCGCAATCAAACGCCCGGCAGCGCCGTTACACGTACGGTTGCGCCAATTTCTCGCTGGCAATCACGCGCTGCACCGCCGGCCGGGCCAGCATGCGCGCAAGGTACGGCCCGATGTGCGGCAGGCTGCGCGCCGGGCGGCCAAAGCCGCGCGTCCAGCGGCACAACACCAGCGCATAGGCATCGGCCAAACTGTATTTGTCGCCAAGGAACCACGCTTTGCCATGCGTTGCCAGATGCGCATCGATTTGGTCCAGCATGCTGCCGGCCTTGGCCTCGGCATGCGCCTTGATCTCTGCCGCAGCGGCAGCGTTGCCGTCATCGACCCAGCGCTCCGGATAGAAATACAACTGCAGCGCGGCCTGCAAGGTGTTGGTCATCCAGATCAGCCACTTGGTGCACTCAGCGCGGCCGGCTGATCCGGTTACCGGCACCAGACCGGCAGCAGGATGCGTATCAGCCAAATGCAGACAAATCGCCGCCGTTTCATAAAGCACCAAATCACCGTCAACCAGCACCGGAATCAAACCGTTCGGATTGAGTTTGAGATACGCGGGCGTCTTGTGAGCGTTGATAGTGCGATCCACCAGTTTCAATTCAAACGGCACGCCCAGCTCTTCGAGCAGGATATGCGGGATCATGCTCGCATTGCCGGGGAAATAATGGAGTTGTAGCATGGTGGTCGTCCTGAAAGTGGCTCAGGATGGAGCGTAGCGCAATATGTGTAACAGCCTGTAAACCCTGTAGACGCCGCGCCCGGCTCGTCGTTGAATGCATACCAGCCCCTGCCAATGACCACGGGGCCCTATCGTTTAGGAGAATCAAAATGGATCTGATCAAATCCCTCGCCCTGGCAACCGCAGTGGCCCTCGCCCCTGCTTTTGCTTTCGCGCAAAACACCCCGGTTCCGGGCCCCGCACCGAGCGCCACGACCACCCCGAAAGCCAAGGGTGAACGCAAAGGCGGCAAGGGCGGCGACCGCAGCGAGCGTTTCAAAAAGGCCGACACCAATGGCGACGGCGCCCTCAGCAAAGCCGAAGTGGACGCCGCCGGCATGAAACGCCTGTCAGCCAACTTCGACAAGATCGACGCCAACAAGGACGGCAAGATCACGCGCGAAGAAATGAAGGCGGCTCGTGGCGCACGCAAAGGCGATCACAAAGGCATGCGCAAAGGCGCGGACAAGGGTGCTGCGCCCGCAACACCGGCGACGCCTGCTTCACCGGCTGCCAAGTAATTCCGCACTACCGCAATGAAAAATGCCCGCCTTACGGCGGGCATTTTTCATTGGCCGGTTTATTTTTCATCCATTCTCATGCGTGAGAAACGCTTCCACCAATGGTTTTCTGTCATCAATCTTCCGAAAGCCGCATGCATCAACGGTTTTCAAGGCATGGTCCCATCAAAATTGCGCATACGAAAATTTCCCGGCAGAGGTAGACTTTGCCAGTCGGCAAGATTTTGATGCCGCCTTTGCCGGGCATTTTCAACCGCCCGCTCTGAACAGCTTTTTTGAACGCAAGAAATTTCAAACCGTTACCTCGCAAGTTAATTTTTCGTCACAAGAACCAACATGCATAAAGGCTCCTGCCTCTGCGGTAGCGTCCAATACGAAGTGCGCGGCGAATTCGGCGCGGGCTTTTTCTGCCACTGCAAACGTTGCCGCAAGGCGAGCGGTTCGGCGTTCGGCGCGAACGTGATGGTGGCGGCGAAAGATTTTGTCGTAACTGAAGGCGAGGCGTCGTTCAAATCCTTCAAGGCGGACACCGGCTTGAAGCGGTATTTTTGCGCGGAGTGCGGCTCGCCCATCATGAGCGTGCGCGACAGCATGCCGGATGTGATGCGTATTCGCCTGGGTACGCTCGATACGCCTGCGCCCGCGCCGGGCGCGCATATCTACGTTGGTTCGAAGGCGGAGTGGGATGAGATCCCGGACGGATTGCCGCAGCATGGGGAGCGGCCGCCTCTGTGACAACGTGGTCTGACAAGACAGTCTGATAAGAATCGAAATTCTTCGCTTGATTATTCCGGGAACCATTCATCATGACCACACGCCGCCAGCTCATGGGTAGCGCACTGGGCGCCAGCGCACTTGCCGCCGCCGGTTGCCAAACCACCGCACCCGCTGCCAAACGCAGCATCGTTGACGCCCAAGTCCACCTGTGGAAGGCCGCCACACCCGACTGGCCCTGGGTGGCGGGCATGACGCCGCAGATGCCCGAGCCGTTCACCATCGAGAAACTGGTGCCGATCATGGATGAGGCCGGGTTGGACCGGATCGTCATCGTGCCGCCGAGCTGGCCGGGTGACCGCAATGACTACGCACTCGAAGCGGCGCGGCGCTATCCCTCGCGCTTTGGTGTGATGGGCCGCATCACCCTGCGCAATCCGGCGTCGGCGGCTCTGGTGCCGGCCTGGCGCAACCAGCCCGGCATGCTCGGCGTGCGCGTCACCTTCCTCGGGAAAGATGTCGAAATGATTGCCAGCGGCAGCGCCGAATGGTTCTGGCCGGCCGCCGAGAAGGCGGAGTTGCCGGTGATGTTTCTGGCGCCCGGTCAGGGCACCTACTTCGGGCGCGTGGCCGAGCGCCATCCGGGGCTGCAATTGATCATCGATCACATGGGGCTTTCGACCTCGGTGCAGGCGGTGCGTGAAGGCAAGTTTGATGCGGCGATTGCGGATACGCTGGCGCTCGCCAAATTTCCAAACGTGTCGGTCAAACTATCGGCGGCACCGAACTACTCGCTGCAGCCGTATCCATTCCGCGACATGACGCCGCACTTGAAGCGTCTGTTCGAAGCGTACGGGCCGCAGCGCTGCTACTGGGGCTCCGACATGACCAACGGGTTTGCCCGCGCGTCCTATCGCGAACGCATCGCGCACTTCACCGAGACGCTCGACTTTCTGAACGAGAGCGACAAGGAGTGGGTGATGGGGCGCGGCATACGGGAGCGTTTGCGCTGGGCGTAGGCTTGCGATGAGTGGCTTCCAGAGCCATTCTGCGTAAGGTCTGTGGCGGAGAAGTCCAATCCATGCGCTTCTTGGGCCGGTGGCATGACAGGTTTTTGCTTACCTGCCCTCGCCCACCAGCATCGCGCCATTCGCAGCGGCGACTTTGACGTTGCTCTGATTGACGCAATCCGCTTCGAGGCGCACGATGCCGCCGCCGTGTTTGGGTTTGGCCTCGCAGCCCACCACTCGCCACGTC
>JAYVSR010000260.1:0-15303 GCA_043775155.1 Burkholderiales bacterium
TACACAATCCTGTTTGCCTCCTCCGCCTTCGCCGCCAACCCGGCGCTCTACAAACTCACCTACGACCCGCTGAAAAGTTTTGCGCCGATTGCGATGATCGCCGCAGGGCCGAACGTGCTGGCGGTATCGGCGCAATCGCCGATCATCTCCACGCGCGACCTGATCGCGCGCGCCAAGGCCAAGCCCGGCACGCTCAACTATGCGTCGGCCGGCGTCGGCAGCTTTCAGCATCTCGGCAGTGCGCTGTTTGTCAGCATGGCGAAGGTGGACATCGTGCATGTGCCGTTCAAAGGCGGCGGCCCGGCGATGGTTGATGTGATCGCCGGCAACACGCAGTTGATGTTGAGTTCGCTGGTGCAGACCCTGCCGCAGATTCAGTCGGGCAAGTTGAAGGCGTTGGCCGTCGGCGGCAAGACCCGTTCGTCCACGCTGCCACAAGTGCCGACGATTGCCGAGTCCGGCGTGCCGGGCTATGAGGCGGTGAACTGGTGGGCGATTCTCTCGCCGGCCGGCACGCCGCCCGAGATCGTCACGCGCCTGCACCGCGAGATCAGCGCGATTCAAAAAGCGCCGGAAGTGCTCAAGCGCTTCGAGACCGAGGCGGTGGATGCAGTGCAGATGACGACGCCGGAATTCGCACGTTACATTCAGGAAGAGATCGTCAAATGGGCCAAGGTCGTGAAGGACGCCGGGATCACTGCGCAGTGAGCGGCGCAGTGAGTGGTACGGTGAATGGCGCGGGGTGAATGGCGCGGCGAATGAACCGCGCACGCGGTGAAGGCTCAGCGGGTGATCAGGTGCGCGGGTACGGAGTTCACTGCACGGGAAGTCGCTCTGGGTGTCGAGAGTAATGCTCGAAGTTCAGGAATGGCTTTTCCCCTTCTTTTGTACGGATTGCGGTATGGGTTTGCTTGCGTTTTTGATTTGAGACTCCAAAGCCTTGAGTTCCTCCAAATCCACTAAATCAGCATCCAATGCCGCTTGGTGTTTGCGCTGTTGGTCAAAACTGGCGTAAACACCATCGACCTGTGCCAGCATCGCCGCGTGGCTCACACTGCCTGCGTTTTGGAGCAAGGGTTTATCGTTTAACGCAATGATTTTGTCGATATTGTCGCGCCAAAAATCCACGGTGGTAGTTTGCTGGTTTTTTGCCCGCAGTTCCGCAGTTTCTAAAAACACCACCACAAAGCGGTTGAGCAGATCAATCTCATGCTCGGTCAAGTAATTTTTGGCAACTACCACATCGGTCTTGCGAAGCATTGACCCGCTTGCACTGCCCGCCCAATGCATCAAACCCATGTGCGGTGCATTCAGTTTGGCGCGACTGACGATCAACTCGGCGGCGGTTTGCCCTGTGATTGCAAATAGGATTTTGTTTTGTGTTTGGGCGTAAAAGGTCTGCACCGTAGTGTCTTGTGCATCGTAGTCCAACGAGAGGGTGAACAAATCACGCAGTTTTTGATAAAAACGTTTCTCCGAGGCGCGAATATCGCGAATGCGCGCGAGCATCTCTTCAAAATAATCGTTGCCGCCCTCTGGATTTTTTAGACGCTCGTCGTCCATCAAAAAACCTTTTTGCAAATAGTTCTTGAGTGTTTCGTTCGCCCATTGACGAAACTTCACACCTACAGGGTTACGCACGCGAAAGCCCACGGCCAAGATCATGTCTAGGTTGTAGTGAGCGACTTCGTATAACTTGCCATCTGCGGCAGTTGTTCGGAATAACCGAACAACTGAATCTGGGTGTAACTCCCCGTCTTCAAAAATATGCGCTATGTGCTCGCTAACCGTGCCTTTGGCTTTGCCAAATAACGCGGTTAATTGTTTTTGAGAGAGCCACAAAGTGCCGTTCTCTAGCTTGACCTGAATGGCGTTACGGCCATTAGGGGCCGTGTAGATGACGATGGGTATCGGTAATGGGGTTGTGGTCATAAATTGTCTGCCTTACCTTTGGGTGGCCACACAAGCGTAACTCAGGTGGTAAATCATCTCTGCGCTCATGCCGCGTTCGATAAGGGCTTTCAAAAGCAAAATATTTACTTACCGCAACACCTGCACCAAATTATGAAAATCATCCGTCCACGCCTTGATGCCGGGCTTGGACGGCAACGCCTGCGCTGCGTCCTTGATCTTCGGATGTTCGAGCGCGGCTTTGCTCTTCGAGAGCAAAATCCAGTCACTCACCGTGTCGCCAGTCTCGTACACAATGACACCGTGAAAGCCGTGCTTGATCGCGAGTTCGCGGATCGCTGGGGCGAGATCGAGAAAGCGGTTCGATACGTGGATCGCGAGAATCGCGTCGGGCTTGAGGTGCCGCTCGTATGCGGTGAAGGCTTCGCTGGTGATCAGGTGCGCGGGCACTGAGTCGCTGCTAAACGCATCCATTGCCAAGAGGTCGTAGCCTTGCGCAGGTTCGCGTTCGATTTGCAGGCGGCCATCGCCCAGCACGATGTCGATCTTCGCGGGGGAGTCGGCGAGATAGCTGAACTGGTTGCGCGCGATCTCCGGCACCATCGGATTGATCTCGTACATGCGCCAATGGTCTTCGCGCCGCGCGTAGACGGTGACGGCGCCGGCGCCGAGACCGAGGATGCCGATTTTGGTTTTCGGTAAATCGTATTTCGACATGAGTGCGCGGCCGATGCCGGAGCCGCTGCCGTAGTAGCGGGTCGCGGCGCGGCGGTATTGCGGCGAGAGGAACTGTTCGCCGTGATTGATCACGCCGTGTACCAGCACGCGGCTGTGCGTGTCTTCGCCCGGCACGCCGTATTCCTTGACGCGCAGCACGGTGTAGAAGTTGCGTCCGGTGAAGACCGAGTCTTTGTTGGTGTTGAAAATTTGCACGACGGTGAGACCGCTGCCGCCGGCGATGAGGAGGCCGGCGAAGGCGAGGCCGATGCGCTGGTTGTCGAAGGCATTCCCACTGGCGGCTTCACTGCCGGACGAATCAGTGCTGGACGATTCACTGCGGCTATGCGAGATGCGCATGAACAAGAGCACAGCCGTCAGCGTCAGGCCGAGTTCAAATTCGTAATAGGCCGGCAGGGTAAGCGGGGCGATGATTCCGGTAAGAATAGCTCCTATAGCGCCTCCCAGGGCAATCATCAAATAGAAGCGGGTGAGATATTTGGGCGATGGTTTGAGCTGCGTCAGCTCGCCGTGGCAAAACATGCACACCACAAACAAGCCGGAGAAGAACAGGCCAATCTGAAACTTGAGAGCGAATTTCAAATCCGGTGCGACCAGCGTTGCGCCCATGGCGGCGAGCCAGAGGCCGGTGGCGATCATGAAGGCTTTGCGCTTGTACCAGCCTTGGCCGTCGAAGCAGAGGATGAAAGTCAGGAGGTAGAGCGCGAGCGGCACCACCCACAACAGCGGAATTGACGAGATGTTTTGGGTGACGTGGTTCGAGATGCCGAGCAACAAAATCGAGCCAGTGGCGGAGAGCGCGCCCCACATGAGTTGGGTCGAGCGGGCGGGCGGGGCATCGTTTGCTTCGTCAGCGACAGCGACCGGCGCGATCTGCAATGCCAATGAGGCCGCGCGCGCACTGCGAAACGCACACGTTGCTGCGAGGATCGCAAACAACACATACAAGCCCGACCAAATCCACGCCTGCTGCTTCACCCCAATCGCCGGTTCGATCAAAAACGGATACGAGAGCAACGCCAGCATCGACGCCAGATTCGATAGCGCAAACAAACGATACGGACTGGCCCCCGGATGCGCGCGCGCGAACCAAGTCTGGACCATCGGGCTGGTGGTCGAGAGCATCACGTAAGGCAGGCCGATCACGCCAGCCAAGAGCGCGAGGATGCCGAAGATCGGGTTGGCATCCCCCGCCGGCTTCCAAACATCGCCCGCGATCACCGGCAGCACCAAGCAGCTCGCGGCGAGCAGGGCGGTGTGGACCCACGCTTGGCGTCGAGGCGCAAGTTTGCGCGCGATCAGGTCGGGGTAGGCATAGCCGGCCAGCAATGCGCACTGAAAAAACACCAGGCACGTCGTCCACACGCCCGCTGCTCCGCCAAACCACGGCAGGATCTGCTTGGCGATCATCGGCTGCACCAGGAACAGCAGGAAAGCGGAGAGGAAGACGGTGGTGGCGAAGAGCCGCATGGTGTGCGAAGGATTGCGCAATCAGTTCAATGTGCGCGCGGCATTCGCGCAGAGCGGCCTGCTTCGAGCAACCAACGCGTTCGCGGTCGTCCAGACGAGGCTCAAGGGAATTCGTCCAGCAATTGCTTGACTTGTGCCGCCGCAACGTGGGGTGTGTCGGCGGGGAGATCGAAGACCCAGACGCCGCCAGTTTGTCTCATCGGCACTTTGCCGGCGCTGCCGCGCAGGATCGGCTCCGAAATGGTCTGTCCGCTCGTGATCGCATGCGCCCGCGCACTGGCTTGCACGGTGGCATTTGCGTCATCTTTGAGAGCAAGTGTCGTTTGCATAGTTTGATGCATTCTTGGGCATTCGATGCAAAATTGTAGTGAATCGCATCATGTGCTACCGGCGGGTTTACGATTCAGGAACAGCGAAATGACCGCACCCACCGCGAGCAACCCAGCACCAAACAGAGCACCAGCCTTCACATAAGCCAAGCTCGAATAAAGCAAGTACGCGCAGGCAATGCAAAACAACGCAGGGAGCACCGGATAAAACGGTACGCGAAACGGCCGCTCGGTATGCGGATGCTTGCTGCGCAATACGAAGATCGAGATGCCCGCGAGCAAGAAGAAAGTCCAGAACACCGGAGAGGTGTAGTCCACCATGGTGGAGAAGCCGTCGCGTTGGGTGGCACCGAAGGCGATCAGCGCGAGCGCCAACACGGCCTGCATCACCAGCGCGTGGCGCGGCGAACTGCCGTCTTGACTCCAGGCCCCGAGAAAGCGCAGCGCCGGCCAGTCGCGCCCGGCGGCATAGCTCGAACGCGCGCCGACGATCAAGGTTGAGTTGATCGAGGTGAGGGTCGCAACCATCACGATCACGCTCATCACGCGTGCGCCCCAGTCGCCGAACGCTGCCTTGAGCACGTCGGCGGCTACCGCTTGCGATTTCGCCATGCCGCTCAAGCCCAGTGCATTGAGGTAGGCCAGATTGACGATCAGATACAGCGCAGTGACGACCAGAATGCTGACGATCAGCGCGCGTGCGATGCCGCGCTTGTCGCTCGACATTTCGGACGAGATGTAGGCCACCTCGCTCCAGCCGCCAAACGTCAGCAGCACCATCACCATCGCGAAGCCGAACGCGGCAGCGCTGGTGCCACCTGCGCCCGCCGTTGCTGCCGCAGTGGCAACGGGTGCGGCGGCTGGCACCGTAAACCCGGCAATCGCCACCAGCACCAGTCCGCCGACCTCTAACCCGGTGAGCCAGTTTTGCGTGGTGCTCGATGCCCGCGTGCTGACCCAGTGAATCGCGCTGAGCAACACCACCACGACGCAAGCGTAGATCGCCGGTGAGTAAGCACCGAGTGAATAGAGCTGCGAGGCATAGTCACCGAACACGAAGGCGAGCAGCGCAATCGAGCCGGTGGTGATGACAGTCGCGCGCGCCCAGGCGAACAAAAACGCCAAGCGCTTGCCGTAAGCCAAGTGAATGAAGTGATAGTCGCCGCCCGCACTGGGAAAAGTGGAGGCGAGTTCGGCGTAGGTGAGCGCGCCGATCAGGGTGATCGCGCCGCCCAGGATCCAGGCGAAGATCATCATCGACTCGCTGCCGGCCGCACCGGCAACGATGGAGGGGGCTTTGAAAATACCGGCCCCGATGACGATGCCGACGGTGAGGAAGATCGCGTCTTTGACGGTGAGGACGCGCGCGGGCGCAGGGTTTGACGCGGCGCTAGACTTGCTCTGCGCGGACGCCTCTGAAGCGCCGCTCATTTGTTGGGCATCTTCGTGGCGCTAAACGGCGTTTGCTTGCCATCGTCCGATAGCCAGGTGCCATTGATGCGATTGCCGTCTACCGTGCCACTGAACGCGAGCAGTTTGCCGCTTTCATCGACCACCGAAAAACGAATCGCGCTGCCGGTCAGCACCGCATCGCGCAGACCCATTTGCCCTGGGCCAGGAGCGACCCAGCCAGAAATCATTTGAAACTCCTGGCGCAAGGTCAGCGTGTAGTCGCGCCCCGGCAGGTTGAGTTTCCAGTCGCCCTCGACCTTGGCCGGCACCAGCCAAAAATTGATCCGGCGGCCGCTGGAGTCCGACACTTCATCCGGCTTCCACTCCGCCATGTCGAACTGGTGCGACACCACGCGGGTGCCGGGCTTCATGTTCAAAATAATCGGACGTAGCTTGACGTTCAAGTGCGGCAGTAGATACATGGTGATGACGGTGGCGTAGGAAAAATCGGTCTCGAAAATATCCGCTTTACGAAACTCGACCTTATTGCCGACTCCGGCCTTCTCGGCTTCGCGTTTGCTGTACTCAACCATGTCCGGGTTGTACTCAAAGCCGAACGCTTTGGCACCGAAGTCTTTGACGGCAGCAATCGAGATGCGGCCGTCGCCCGAGCCTAGATCGACCACCGTATCGCGCGCCGTTACTTGCGCCATCCGCAGCATCCGTTCAATCGTCGGCGGCTGGGTTGGCACCCAGATCACGTCCTTGCCCTCTTGCCCGTAGGACGGCTCGTAGGTTTTGGAGGTTTGTGCGTGCAGCGAAACACTGGCAACGCCCAACGCGAGGCTTAAACCAGTGGCGAGTGCAGATGCAGCGAAGCGGCAGTGAAGCGATGGCATGTTCAGATTCTCCAAAGATAAATGTTGCGGTTGTCGATGTTGATGGTGCGCTCGGGGTTAAGATCACCCATCTTGAAGCGGTGCGAGACGATGCGCGATCCGGGTTTCAATTGCGCTCTGAGTTTGGGCAACAGTTGCAGGTTCAGGCGTTCGGACAAATACAGCATCACGACGGTGGCGTCGCGGTAGTCCATCGCAAACAAATCCCCCTTGGTGAAGCGTACCCGCTCGGCTACGCCAGCCTGGCGCGCGTTGACCTTGGCGTTTTCAATCAGCACGTCGTCAATATCTACCCCGACGCCGCGCGCGCCGCGTTTGCCGGCGGCGATGACGATGCGGCCATCACCGCAGCCCAAGTCGTAGACCATGTCGCCGGCGGAGACACTGGCCAGATCAAGCATCAGCGTGACGATGTGATCAGGGGTGGTGATGAAGGGCGCTTCCATCGCACCAACTGGACGGCCTTCGCTATCGACCAAATTCATTTGCGCGAATGCGGGCGTGCAGAGCAGGCCGAGTGCGGCAGCGGCGCGGCGGCGCGCCAGATTGACCGCAGGAAAATCAGAGGGAGTCATGGGGTTGCCAGTTTGCGAAAACGGCAAGATACCCGAAAAAGTGCTCAGCAGCGCGGCGTAGATGCAACCGCTGCCATAAAAACGACGGACGCACAAAACCGGGACGCACAAAAAAGATGGGCCCACAAAAAGGTAAACGCCAATCGCCCGCACAAAAAAAGGCGGCTCGCCGAAGCGAGCCGCATAGAACACCGCTTTGCAGCGGTGAGGAGACAAAGGTTACGTCAAGCGTGCGCGAGGGCGCTGGATGTCACCGCATGCACTTCGCCATCGAAGGCAAATTTGGAGGTAAAGCCGGAGGCGCAATGCAGAGATACCTCAGATCGAAGCGCCTTCGATGACTAACGCCAGCACGATGACAGCGGCGCCAGCGGCGATCACGCTTTGCAGAATTGAGAACAGATCCACGATGATTTCCTTTTTTGTTGGGGTGGGGCGGCTTGCTTGACACGAACTATATTGAATTTATTGCGATTAATAAATAGACTAAAATTGAATTAATTGTTCGTAAATAACGAACAATAAACAGGGAACTTATTTCTCATGGACAAACTAAACGCGATGGAAATTTTCTCCCGCGTCGCCGAGCTGGAAAGCTTTTCCAAGGCGGCGGACCGGCTGAGTCTAGCCCCAGCCAGCGTGTCTACCGCCATCCGCAATCTTGAAACCCACCTCGGTGTGCGCTTGTTGACGCGCACCACGCGCAAGGTCAGCCTCACCGACGACGGCCGCGCTTATCTCGAACGCTGCCGCCGCGTACTGGCAGAAATCGAAGAAACCGAAAGTGCGCTAAGGCAGACACAGACCAGTCCACAGGGCCGCTTGCGGGTTGAGATACCGACGGGCCTAGGGCATCTTTACGTGACGCCAGCGTTGCCCGCATTTACGGCGCGCTATCCCGAAGTGAAAGTTGTGATGACCATGGGAGACCGCTTTGTCGATCTTAGCGAAGAGGAAGTCGATGTGATCTTGCGCATCGGCGCGCTGGCTGATTCCGCCATGGTGGCGCGGCGAATTTATGATGCGCGTTTTGTCACGTGTGCATCGCCCGAGTATCTCGCACGTTACGGCCTCCCGAAGTCGCCGCGTGATTTGGCGCAGCACAATTGCCTGGGTTATTTTTCTGCCAGTCTCGGCCGCTCGGCGCGCTGGAATTACCGCAAAGGCAAGGAGGAACTTACACATGCGCCTGAAGGTGCCGTGCATATGAACAACCCGGAGGCGCTAGTGGACTTGGCAGCTGCGGGTGCGGGGATCATTTGTGTTCTCGAAACCGGGCTGCTGCGGGCGATTCGAGAGAAAAGACTGGTGCCGATTCTGGAAGACTGGGAAGCACCTGTGATGCCGGTGTCAGTGCTGTATTGGCCGAGCCGCCATTTGTCAGCGAAGGTGCGGGTGTTTGTCGATTTTGTGACTGAACTTTTTGCCAAGCAGGTGCCGCATTTGAAGCCAGTGTATGGAAGGGGCGGTTGAAGCGATCGGCTAAAGCGGGCCGAGCGCTCAGCGGGGCGCGATGATCGGCAGGTTATGAAAACCAAATTTTCCTGCCTTGCGATCAGCAAAAAATAATTTCAGCGTCTCGATCACGGTGCGGAACGACAGGTCTTTCCACGGGATTTCTCCTTCAGAAAAAAGCTGCACTTCCAGACTCTCTTCGCCTGCCGCGAACACAGCGGATGACATGCGTGCGCGGTAGAACACATGCACTTGGTGGACATAAGGCACGTCAAGCAGCGAAAATGCCTGCAGATCGACTACATGCGCGCCAGCTTCTTCATGCGTCTCGCGCGCGGCACCTTCCGCCGTAGTCTCGCCGTTTTCCATAAAGCCGGCCGGCAGAGTCCAGTAGCCGTAGCGCGGCTCGATCGCGCGCTTGCAGAGCAAAATGCGATCTTCGTAGACCGGAATGCACCCGACCACCACCTTCGGATTTTCGTAATGAATCCCGCCGCAGGCCGGGCAGATCGCGCGCTCGCGTTCGTCGCCAGGCGGCACCTTGCGCTCGACCTTGGTGCCGCAGTTGGAGCAGTGAATCAGTGGCGGGCGGTGAAGGTTGAACGCGGGGCCGGTGTAGGCAGCGCCTTGAGGTGCGCCACTCGGGTTGGCGCTGTCGCGGTTCGCGCCGCCTTCGTTTGCACTACTGCTCATGCGCGGCTCACCACGTCATCGAGCGATTTGACAATGTAGTCCGGCTGCGGGCCGTGACGGTCTACCGGCGCGTTCAGGCGATTGATCCAGAATACCGTGAAGCCATAATTTTTCGCTGCAATCGCATCCCAGCAGTTCGATGACACGAACCCGATGCGCGCTTTCGGCACGCCCAGCGTCTCCTCGGCCATGCGGTAGATGCGCATGTCGGGTTTGAAGACGCCGATGGGGTCAACTGATAGGGTGGCGTCGAGCACGGCGTCAAGGCCGGAATTTTTTACCAGCGTGTTCAGCGTATCGGGCGCGCCATTCGACAAAATTGCCAGCTTGCGCCCGGCCTTGAGCTGCGCCAGCGCGCCTTTGACTTCGGCAAAGGTGTCGAGATGTACGTACTGCTCGAACAGTGCATTAATTTGTGTCTCATTGGCATCGAGCGTGAGCGACTCACAGGCGTAGCGCAATGCGTCAGCGGTGACGATGTTGAAGTTGACGTAAGTACCCATCAAGGAGCGCAGCCAGGTGTACTCAAGCTGCTTGGTACGCCACAGTTGCGAGAGCAGCGCGCCCTTGCCGGGGAAAAAACTTTCGGCTTTGGCGGCGACTGAATGGACGTCGTAGAGCGTGCCGTAGGCGTCAAATACAAGAGCGTCGAGTGCGGCCATGGAGTTGCTTGCAAGTGAGTCGGATACGGTCGGATAGGGTTTTGGTCCCCCTGGCAGGAATCGAACCTGCATCTGGCGCTTAGGAGGCGCCCGTTCTATCCATTGAACTACAGCGGGAAGGGCGTGATTTTATCTGCAACCCGCCTACAATGCGCACCTTTGTTTCCACAGGATGCGCCATGAGTACTGCAATGATTCAAGCTTTCGATCACGTCGTCATGACCTGCCGCGATCTCGATGCCACCGTCGATTTTTACACCCGCGTGCTCGGCATGCGTCTCGAAATTTTCGGCGAGCCGCCCAAGCCCCAACGCAAAGCACTGCGCTTCGGCGATCAGAAATTCAATCTGCATCAGGCGGGTGATAAAAACGTCACCGACATTTATGCGAAAAATCCGACGCCGGGTTCGCTCGATCTGTGTCTGCTCGCCGCTGTGCCGCTTGATCAAGTAATCGCAAAACTCAAAGCCGAAAACATCGCGATTGAGGCCGGCCCGGACAAACGCACCGGCGCGCGCTGGCCAATCCGCTCGGTGTATTTGCGCGACCCGGATCACAACCTGGTCGAGATTTCCGAGCAGTGGAAAGACTGAGGCAGTAGCAAAAAATGCCGCTCATTGTTTTAGAAAAAGCCGAACTCGCGTTCGGTCACGTACCACTGCTGGACCGCGCTGACTTGTCGATCGAAGCCGGTGAGCGCATCGCGCTGATCGGCCGCAATGGCGCGGGCAAGTCGTCGCTCCTGCGCATCCTTAACGGCACCGGCATGCTCGACGATGGCCGGGTGATCAAGGAGACCGGCCTCAAGATGGCAGTGGTCGATCAGGAACCGCGCTTCATCGACAACGACAGCGCCTACGCTGCCGTCGCATCGGGCCTCGGCGAAGAGCACGCGCTGCTCGATGAATACGAAGTGCTGTTGATGCAAGAGACGCACGACGACGCCTCGTTCGCGCGCATGGCCGAGCTCGAACCACTGCTCGCCGAGTCCGGTGCGTGGGATATGAAGCGTCGCATCGACATGGCGCTGGAGAAACTGCATATCGACCCGAAAGCCTTGGTGGGTGCGGCTTCTGGCGGGATGAAGAAGCGCATCGCATTGGCGCGCGCGCTGGTGGGCGAGCCGCAATTGTTGATCCTCGATGAGCCGACCAATCATCTCGACATCGAGTCCATCGCCTGGCTCGAAGACCTGTTGGTGACGCACAAGGGCGCGGTGTTGTTCGTTACTCACGACCGGGCGTTTCTTGACCGCGTGGCGACGCGTGTGGTTGAGTTGGATCGCGGGCGCTTGCTGTCCTACCCCGGCAATTTCTCGGCGTATCAAACGCGCAAGTCGGAGCAGCTTGAAGTCGAGCGGGTGGTCAATGCCAAGTTCGACAAGTTCCTCAAAGAAGAGGAAGTGTGGATTCGCAAGGGGATTCAGGCGCGGCGTACGCGTAACGAAGGCCGGGTGCTGCGCCTTGAATCGCTGCGGCGTGAACGTGCCGCGCGCAGTGAACGCAGCGGCCGGGTGAATCTGGCGGTGGATGATTCGTCGCGCTCTGGCAAGGTAGTGGCTGAGTTGACCGATGTGGCGAAGTCATTCGGTAGCCGCGTGATCGTCAACGATTTGACGCTGCGCATTTTGCGCGGTGACAAGATCGGTCTGGTTGGGCCAAACGGCGCAGGCAAATCGACGCTGATCAAATTGATCCTCGGTGATCTGGAGCCGGACGCGGGCGAGATCAAGCGCGGCACCAAACTCGAAGTGGCTTACTTCGACCAGTTCCGCGCCAAGCTCGATGACGAAGCAACGCTGGCCGACACCATCAGCCCGGGCTCCGATTGGGTCGAGATCGGCGACCGCAAGACGCACGTGATGACCTATCTCACCGACTTCCTGTTTCCGCCCGAGCGCGCCAAGGCCAAGGTGTCGTCGCTCTCTGGCGGCGAGCGCAATCGCTTGCTGCTCGCGCGCCTGTTCGCCCGGCCCGCCAACCTACTGGTGCTCGATGAGCCGACCAACGACCTCGACATCGACACGCTGGAGTTGTTGGAGACCCTGTTGCAGGACTACACCGGCACGGTGATTTTGGTCAGTCACGACCGCGCGTTTCTCGACAACGTGGTGACGCAAGTGCTGGTGCATACGCCGGATGCATCGAACGCCGGTAGCTGGACCGAGAACCCCGGCGGTTACTCGGAGTGGCAGGCGGTGTTAAAACGCAGATTTCAACAAGGGCGTAAGGCGGAGAGCGTTGGGGGACAAGGGTCTTCTGGTGTAAAAGGCGGAAAACCGCCTGCACCAACGGTTTCCGCCCATGTTCCGGTTGAAAAACGTGTCAAGTTGAACTTCAAGGAAGCCCGTGAACTCGATGCGCTGCCTGCGCGCATGGCTGCACTCGAAGCCGAGCAAAAGGTGCTGGAGCAAAAGCTCGCTGACCCGGCAACCTATGCACGGGCGGATGCGGCATCAGTGGCGGAGGCGGCAAAACTGAAAGAACGCTTCGAGGCGATTGAAGGCGATCTGTTGGAAGCGCTGGAGCGTTGGGAGGATTTGGAAAGCCGCACTGCAGCGAAGGGGTGACGATGGAACCGCTCGTTTTGGATCTCGTTGTACCGAAAGAACTGATGGTGCGCGAAATGATGGTCTGGAACAAAAAGCGCACGCGAATTGCGACTTCAGGGTCTGCAATGCTGGGAGTGCAAGTCTTGCAAGTGGCATGTTTTGGGGTCGTATTTTTGGCTCCAGCGTACGCAGGGATATGGCTTCCTCCAGTGTTGTTGTACGCGTCTTTTTGTGCGGTCATCGGAATGGCCGCCTGCGGGTTTTTCATTTATCGGAGAACGATTCGACGCTCGTTCGAGTCTTTCGCCGAAGATCCTCTCACCGGCGCGGGCCGGTTTCGCGTGACGGCGACCGGCGAGAGCATTGAAATTTCGGCGCCCGGTGTCGAGAAGCGCTTTGGCTGGCATCTGCTCGACAACATCGAACGCAAGTCCGATTGCACCGTGCTGCATCTGGGCACGCAAACCGTGTTTCCCGTGCCAGACGACGCGTTCGAGAGCGCTGCGGCGAGAACATCCTACGTTGATGCCTTGTCAGCGTTTCGCGCTGCCGCGAACGTGAGTGGAGAGTCGAGCGTTCCCATCACACAAGATGAGACGGCGTACGCCGTTGCAGTGCAGGCGGCAACCGAATCGGTGGCGGATTCCGCGCCGGCGCCTGCGCGCGTTCCCGCTCGTATGGAAGATCGCGAACCAACGGGCTTCGCACGTAACCTGCGCGCAGGTCTGCGAGCCGCGCTGCTGCTGCCGGTGGAAGAGCGGGACATCACCCCGTCGCTTCCCCAGGCAATGCTGTGCGTCGTCTTGATCTTGCTGACACGCTTCGCGTTTGATTTCGCGCGCACCGGGTTGAACGGCCAGTTCGGCTGGTTCACGTTGCCCAACACGC
Organism: Burkholderiales bacterium; assembly: GCA_043775155.1. GTDB lineage: Bacteria > Pseudomonadota > Gammaproteobacteria > Burkholderiales > JAEUOS01 > CANJDH01. Next base: position 13,564 of record JAYVSR010000260.1, read on the forward strand.
TGCTGATCGTGCCGGTGCTGGCGGGAGCTGCGTGTCTGCTAGCCGGGCGCTTGGGCGACGCGTCCCGTCTCATGTCCCTGCTGACCGCGTTGGCTGGCGCGGCCCTGCTCACTTCGGTCGGCAACGAGGTGGTTCGCACCGTGTTGCAGTTCACTTGGACCGGGGGCATGACGCACATGCGCTGGCAGATCGCCGCGTGGATTTGGCCGGTCTGGCTGGCAGTGGCTTTGGTCGTCTTGAGCGGCCGCTGGGGTTGGTTGGATCGTGTGTCCGGCGTGCTGGCTTCGGCCGGGGCCACGGCCTTGATCGCCGGCATGGGTTGGATGAGCATGTACGGCTCGGCGCTGTGGTTTCCCCGGTCCGACGACGAAGCGCAGGCGAGAACCGAAGCGTTCGCCGCCGCCGCCGCTGAAGACGTGATCTACGCCCAGTCGCGCCTGCTCGGGCGCGCGGTCGCGGCGCTCGAACCAGGCCGCAAGGACGCGCCGAACCTCTACTTCATTGGCATGGCCGGTCACGCGCCGCAGGATGTTTTCATGAAGGAGGTGGTCGCGGCGGAAAAGCTGTTTCAGGAGCGCTTCCGCGCGACTGGCCGCACGCTCAAACTCATCAATAACGCGAAGACGCTCGCCGACTCTCCGGTGGCGAGTGTGACGGCGCTGCAAACCGCTCTGGATGGGGTTGCCAAGGCGATGGACAAGGACAAGGACATCCTGTTCCTGTTTCTAACGTCGCACGGCAGCCGCGACTTTAAGTTCGGCCTCGACCTTTGGCCGTGGCAATTCAATGAACTTGACCCGAAACGATTGCGCGCACTGATCGACGCATCAGAAGTGAAGTGGAAGGTTGTCGTGGTCTCGGCCTGTTATTCCGGCGGATTTATTGAAGCGCTCAAAAGCCCGACGACGCTGGTCATTACCGCTTCTGCGCCGGACAAGAATTCTTTCGGTTGTTCCAATGAAGCCGAATTTACCTACTTCGGGAAAGCTTATATCGACCAAGCGTTGCGGCGCACCACCTCGTTCACCGAGGCTTTTACGCTGGCGCAGGCCGAAGTAGCGCGCCGGGAGCAGGCGGAAAAGCACACGCCATCCGAACCGCAAATCGCGCTTGGAAGCGATATCGCTGCAAAGCTGAAAGAGTTTGAGGCAGCGTTGCGTATGCCTGCTGCTACGCCGGGTTTAGCTGCAGCGGCTTCGGCGGGTTCAAGTTCGCAGGTCGCTGAACCGCAAGAGGTGTTTCAACGTTTGGCGCGGCAAATATGGACGAAGTCAATGTTTGACAACGAATACCGCTTGTGTATGGAGCACCAAACCTTCTTCGGGCCGGCTGCTCGTGTCAAGGCCGATCCCGATCAGTTTTCCGGTATCCGGCCTGGAAGCCCGTTGTGGTCTGGGATTGTGGCGGCCCATGACCGCTATTACGCGAAAGTTTGCGCTGACCGCTCGGCCGATGAGTTGTGGCGGGACTACGCCTCGCTCCTAAGCCGCAACATGGCGGAGATTGAGGCAAATTCCGCGCTGGCGCACTTGCAAAGTGGAGGCGGCGTGCGGTTTCGAGAAGCGGTTGTCACGGCGGAAATCGAATTTGCGAAAGTGCGCAATAGCCAGCAGATTCGGACGATGCACGCTGCGGATGCCGAGCTTGGCAGTGCGATCGATGCGATCTACGGGCAAGTGGCCAAGCAGCGGGCACCAGTGGGCAAAGAGAATCGTTGAGGTCAAAACAAGACGAGCCGCA
>JAYVSR010000261.1:0-4797 GCA_043775155.1 Burkholderiales bacterium
GCCGCCGAGTGGCACCAGCAGACCGGCTACCTGCCGATCACCGCGCAAGCCTATGAAGACACCAAGAAGAGCGGCTTCTACGACGCCAACCCCGGCACCGACATCTCGGTGCAGCAGATGACCGGCAAACAAACCACCAACGTCACCAAGGGCATCCGCCTCGGCAACTTCGTGCAGATCCGCGCCATCATCGACGAAGAATTGGAGTCGGTCTGGGCCGGCAAAAAAGCGCCGAAGCTCGCGTTGGATGACGCAGTCAAGCGCGGCAATGAGCAGTTGCGGCGGTTTCAGGATGCGCACAAGGGCGCGAAGTAACGGCAGCGAAGCCTCGAACGCGAAGCAGCGGACGCAAAACAGTGAATCCGAATTGAAGGACGAGTGAAGTTGTTTTTTATCGACACGAAACGCCACCTCGCGGTGGCGTTTTTGTTTTTGACAGCCGCCATTTTGGTGTTTGCGGATGGCCTGCGAGCGGCTCCCACCAACGGTTTTAGCCATATCGCCCTCGACGCCGGCCACAGCATCAAAACCCAAGGCGCGATTTCGTCGCGCGGCGTGGCGGAGTTTGAATTCAATCGTCAACTCGTATTAACGCTCGATGCCGAATTCAAAAAACGACATGTCACTACGACACTGATCGCCATCGAAGGCCGCACCGAAGACCTCGTGTCACGCCCGCGCAAAGCGAAAGAAGCCGGCGCGCAACTCTTCATCGCCGTGCATCACGACTCAGCCAAAGCGCGCTTTCATCAAGACTGGGAATTTGAAGGCCGGCCACGCAAATTTCTCGACGACCGTTTTCGCGGTTTCTCGCTGTTTGTCTCGCGCAACAACCCGCAATGGCCGCAGGCGCTCAAATGCGCTTCTGCGATTGGCGCGCAGTTGATCGCGGCGGGCTTCAAACCCTCGCGCTATCACGCCGATGCGGTGCTGGGCGAATCGCGCGAGTTTGCTGACGAAGCGAACGGCGTGCATTTCTTCGACAACCTCGCTGTGCTGCGCCACGCCACCATACCGGCGCTGTTGTTCGAGGCGGGAGTGATCGTCAATCGCGATGAAGAGGTGATGCTGACGCACCAAGCGACCCGGCAAGGCATCGCGGGAGCGGTGGCCGCTGGCGTAGCCGCGTGCGGCGGTTAACCCGTCAAGTTCTTGATCGAGCGCTGCAAGTTCGCGCGCGCCTGCGCTTCGTGATGCTGACGAAATAGCGGTGTCGAATAGAGGTGCTTGCGGTTGAGAAACTCTTGCAAAATCCGACCGCGCTCTCTGCGGAAAAAATCGTCAGGCACCCATGCGTACTCTTCGCGCACCTGCCGCTCATATTCATCGAAGCGAGTGGGCGTGGCTGAGAAGATGGCCAGATCAACATCGATCAATGCTTGGGCGTCGCGGGTGTCCGGCACTGCGTTGTGTACCGTCATCATGATCAACCCATGAACGCGCATGCCCACATCGGCTGACACGCCGCGTTTCAGAATGCTCTCCTGGGCCCATTCCGCGCTGCGTAATTCGTTGCTCTTTTCCTGCAAGGCATAAATCGCGTCGTGGAACCACAGCGCCAATTCCACCTCTGCGGGGTGAATGGCGTGATCTTTCAGCGTATCAAAGTGCCGTAAGCACTCATCCAAATGTTGCAGGGTGTGGTACTGGCGATGCGGCTCCTGATACGCCTCGCGCACGCGAATAAAAAGTTCGTCGTCCGCCGCTGCGCCGAGTTGCTGCCATACCGCTTGCCAGCGCTGAAGAGAAACCATCTGGAACTGCTCCAAAAGATGCTGCATCAGAGAGGGGATTGAGTGAAATTGCTCAATGGGTGAATTATGCCGCTCCAAGCTGCGCACGGAAAGCGCTGAGTGACGCAAAGTCTGGCTGGCTTGCCGTGCTAACGTGCCGCGATGGAAAAGCGCGTCACCTTCCAATCCGCCTGGCTACCCTATGCGCTGATCGCGCCACAGATCATCGTGACGCTGGTGTTCTTCGTCTGGCCGGCCGCGCAGGCGCTATATCAATCAGTGTTCGTTGAGGACGCGTTCGGCACCAGTGTTGAGTTCGTCGGCCTCGCCAACTTCGCGGCGCTCTGGAACGACACGCACTACGCACGCGCGTTCGGCACCACTGCAATTTTCTCGGTCGGTGTTGCCGCGCTGTCGCTATCAAGCGCGCTGTTGTTCGCGGTGCTGGCCAATCGCGTGGTGCGTGGCGCGGCCATCTACAAGACGCTGATCATCTGGCCCTATGCAGTTGCGCCTGCGGTGGCTGGTGTGCTGTGGCTGTTCTTGTTTGATCCGTCGGTCGGCACGCTGGCTTACGTGTTGAAAAAAATCGGCCTTGACTGGAATCCGCTTCTAAATGGCAATCAAGCAATGGCGCTGGTCGTCATCGCCGCCGCTTGGAAGCAGGTGAGCTACAACTTTGTGTTCTTCCTGGCCGGCTTGCAGGCGATTCCGAAATCGGTGATCGAAGCGGCGGCGATTGATGGCGCCGGGCCGGTGGCGCGCTTTTGGCACATCGTGTTTCCGTTGCTCTCACCGACGATGTTTTTCTTGCTGGTGGTGAATGTGATCTACGCCTTCTTCGACACCTTCGGCGTGATCGACGCGGCGACCCAGGGCGGCCCGTCGAAGGCGACCGAGATTCTGGTGTTCAAGGTGTTCCACGATGGCTTCAAGGGCCAGGACTTTGGCGGCGCGGCGGCGCAATCGGTGATTTTGATGACCATCGTGATTCTGCTCACCGTCGCGCAGTTTCGCTACATCGAGAAGAAAGTGAGCTATTGATGGTCGAGCGCACGCCGGTTGCCGATGCGCTCACGCAGCTCCTGCTCGTGCTTGGCGCGGCGCTGGTGGTGTTTCCGGTGTATCTCGCCTTCGTCGCGTCTTCGCTCACGCCCGAACAAGTGCTTGATGCACCGATGTCACTCATCCCCGGTTCGCAGCTGGCGGTCAACTACGGTCATGTGTTGACGCAGGGCGCGACGCCGCTAAAGACGCTGCTGTTCAACAGCGCGGTGTCGGCGCTGGTGATCGCCTGCGGCAAGATCACGATCTCGATTCTCTCGGCGTTTGCCATCGTCTACTTTCGTTTTCCGGGACGCACGTTTGCGTTTTGGCTGATTTTTCTCACGCTGATGCTGCCGGTCGAAGTGCGCATCTTGCCGACGTTTCAAGTGGTGGCGAGCTTGGGCATGCTCGACAGTTACGCGGGGCTGACGATTCCACTGCTCGCATCGGCGACAGCGACATTTTTGTTTCGCCAATTTTTTCTCTCGATCCCGGAAGAACTCACCGAAGCCGCGCGCATCGACGGCGCCGGGCCGATGCGGTTTTTTTGGAGCATTCTGCTGCCGCTGACCAAAACGCAAATCGCCGCGCTGTTTGTGATCTTGTTCATCTACGGCTGGAACCAATACCTGTGGCCCTTGATGGTGACGACGCGTGAAGATTTTTATACTGCGGTGATCGGCATCAAACGCTTGATCTCGGGCGGCGATGCCGCGACCGAGTGGAACCTGGTGATGACTACAGCGCTAATCGCGATGCTGCCACCGGCGCTGGTGGTGATCGTGATGCAGAATTGGTTCGTCAAGGGATTGGTTGAGACCGAGAAATGATTGCGGCGAATGAATGGGTAGTTGCTGAACAGCGATTGAACATCCACCGAACATTCACTGAACCGCGATTGAACACCCACTGAACCACCGTTGAACAGCACGAGGAACACCGCATGCAGCCGCGCTTCGTTTACCCGCACAAACTGATCGCCCATCGCGGCGGCGGCACGCTGGCACCAGAGAACACGCTGGCGGCGATTCGCGAGGGATATGCGCGCGGCTATCGCGCGGTCGAGTTCGATGTCATGCTCGCCAAGGAGAACGTGCCGGTGTTGATGCACGACGACACGCTAGATCGCACCACCAACGCGAAGGGGGCGTTGCCCGAGTTCACCGCGACGCAACTCGCTGCGCTTGATGCGGGTGCGTGGAAGGACGCGAAATTCAAGGGCGAACCAGTACCGCAGTTCGAAGCCGCCGCCGCCTTGTGCGTGGCGCTTGGCATCTTCGCCAACGTCGAGATCAAGCCGTATGCGCCAGGCGGCGATGCGGTTGCGCGCGCTACCGGCAGGCTGGCGGCCCTTGTGGCACAACGGTTTTGGGGCGCAAGGCCGGGAGAAGCGCTCCTGTCCTCATTCTCCTGGGTGGCGCTCGAAGCGGCGCGCGATACCGTGCCGGCATTGCCGCGCGCGTATTTGTTTGACGCCGTACCCGACAACTGGCAGTCACTCCTCGGACGCCTCGACTGCGTGGCGCTGCATTGCAATGGCAAAAAACTCGCGCCGTCGCAAGCAGCATCGATCAAAGCGGCTGGCTATGGCCTGATGTGCTGGACCGTGAATGACCCAGCCGAAGCGGAAAATTTATTCGGCTGCGGCGTTGACGCGATCTGCACCGACCGCCTCGACTTGTTCAAACCGTAAGAGAAGCGTGATCCACGTCACACTGGTTACAGCTTTTTACGATTGCCGCGTAGACGGCGATGCGGCACACAGCGTTAAATCCCCACAGGGACACACCCTGCCTTTTGAACCCAAGGAGAGAGAAATGACTTTCACCACGCAATTCACCAAACTGTTTGCCGCTCTGATACTGACCGGCGCAACCGCCGCAATCGCCCAAACCACCCCGGCCCCTGTGACGCCCACCACCCCGCCCGGCCAGCAAACCGCGCCGAACGCGCAACAGCGCATCGACACACGCGAAGCGAACCAGCAAAAGCGGATTGACGAAGGCGTCAAGTCGGG
>JAYVSR010000262.1:0-23164 GCA_043775155.1 Burkholderiales bacterium
CCCAACGACGGCTACCACCTGTTCTACGCCACCATCGGCACGCACGGCGGTATCAACCTCGCGCTCTACCCCAAGCTGGCCTACGACCCGGTCAGGGACTTCTCTCCGATCGCGCTCGCACACACCCTGCCCAACGTGCTGATCGTCAATCAAGACGTGCCAGCGAGAAACGTCGCCGAGTTGATCACCTGGTTGAAAGCCAATCCCGGCAAAGCCAACTTCGCCTCCAGCGGCAACGGCGGCATCTCGCACCTGGGCGCGGAATTATTCAAGAGCATGACCGGCGTGCAAATGACGCATGTGCCTTACAAAGGCGGCGCTGCCGCGCTCACCGATCTCATCGGCGGGCAAGTGCAATTGATGTTCGAGACCGCGCCCAATGCGCTCGTGCATTACCGCTCCGGCAAAGTGCGCGCGCTCGGCGTGTCGTCGTCCGCGCGTTCTGCCAGCGCGCCCGAGTTGCCCACCATCGGCGAAACCGTAGCCGGTTACGAGGTCAACACCTGGACCGCGATGTACGCCCCGGCTGGCACACCACGCGAAGTGGTGCAGCGCGTCGCCGCAGAAATGAGCAAGCTCCAAAAATCGCGTGAGTACACGGAGCGCCTCGCGCAAATTGGGTCAGATGCGCCGGAGTCGTCGCCCGAGCATTTGGCTGCGTATATGCAGAGCGAGATTGCGAAGTGGGGCAAGATCGTGCGGGATACTGGGGCGAAGATTGATTGACAACTACATGACCTGAACGGGCTAAACGAATAGTGATCCGTTCTTACAAGTGGGCTTGTCATTCTTGCGGCGCATCCAACCCGCCGACAATAGGTGTTTGCGCAGCGTGCAATTTGCCGGCCGCTGCAACAATCGCCGAAATAGAGCGTGGTCGTTCTGAGAGGAGCGTTGACGCCCGTTTGTCCGTTGAAGCGGTGGTCAAAGAGCCAGCGGTCACCAACGACATCTCGCGCAATGCGTTGGTCTGGCCGCCGTTAGTGCCAGTTGCGTTGCTATTTTTACTTTACCTCTCGGAGCTTAGCGGCGCAAAACTGAACATCCATGGCGGCGCGGGAATTCTGGTGTTGTTTGGGATGATTTGGTCATTCGTGGCGGTAATTGCGGAGTTGATTTTTGTTCCGCGCGCAATTTTTCATTTGGCCAAAAACCCGCCTTTGCGGACGGCGCCAAATATTCTGGCTATCGGGTTTGCCACCTTGTTTGTCGTGGTGATACCGCTATGGCTTCTCAATTCTCGCTGACTCCCTGTTAGCAGCCAATAGCTTGTCCGCTGAGGCGCTGCTAGCACTCGGCCGCATACGCCAGAAGCGTATACTCACCACATGTTCACCGTTGCCACCACCGAACGTTTTGAAAGCGATGCCGCCAACCTCTGGGCCGAGACTGAAGTCGAAGCGTTGATTGCGTCGATCTCAAGAAATCCGTTGCAAGGCGATCTGATTCCAGGCACCGGTGGCTTGCGCAAACTGCGCTGGGCGCGAGCGGGCATGGGCAAGCGCGGAGGGGCGCGAGTGATTACCTACGTGATCAACACAGATGGAAAAGTGTGGCTGCTGACGGCCTATGCCAAAAGCGCGCTGGACAACCTGAGCGCAGCCGCACTCGTGAAACTGAGAAAGGAATTGATTCATGACTAAAGCAACCTCTATCAAGGCAACGACGACCAAGGCAACCTCGGCGGACAAGTCCAGGGCAGAAGCCGGCTTGCTCGCGGCGGTGCGCGATATGAAAGCCGGGCGCGCAGCGCGCGTCTTCGTGCCGGACGGCAGCGGCGGGGTGGTTCGCTCTGAAGTGGCGCGCGCACGCTTGGCGTCAGGCTTGACGCAGCAAAAATTCGCTTCTCTGCTCGGCGTGTCGTTGCGCACCTTGCAGGAATGGGAGCAGGGGCGCAAGAATCCATCCGGTGCGGCGCGCACCTTGCTCAAGATCGTGCGCGTCAATCCAAAAGCGCTGCTGGCAGTGGCGGACGATTGAGCTGAGGGCAATTGCTTTCTGGCGCATGGCGGGGTTGACCGCTACCTGCGTGGCGCTCCCACGCGCGTATCGTTGTTTTGACCGGACCGAAACGCTGCCGCTAAACTGCAAATAATTATTACGGCGATTGCCCGCTTTTCAGTTCGCCGCTGCTCTCGCCCTCCGCGCTCTGCGAGCTTTGGCTGGCTCAATAACCGACCATTCCAAGTCGTCCGGATCAAGCATCAGACATTGAAGTTTTTGCGCCGTCTCTGCCGCCAGCCGGGCCGACAGTCGCGGCAAACGCCCGGGCTGATGCTTCGCTTCACGTGCGAGACCCGCGTACACCGCCGGGCCCAATTGGTGGATGCGGTAGCCCGTGATGCCCGGCCCGCGCTTTTGCACGATGACATCGACGGCAGGCGGAATTTGGGTGGTGACCCCCTCCTCATACAACACCTGATGGCCGATCACAATCGCGGACGGATGAACCGATTGAATCGCGGCCTCCAGCGCGCCCTGATGATTCGGATGCAGGGTGTTGAGGTAGACCCCGGTGCGCGGGCCGATTGGCTCTACCAAACCGCTTTTAGTCCAGCGGTGGAGCATTTGATGCGCTTCCGTTTGCGGCACTTTGAAAAAGGTGCCCATTTCCGCAACGCTGAAGTACGGGCCAGCGGCTGCCAAATCCTTGAGGCGTTGGCGTGCGCTGGTGTAGACGGCGCTCATTTGTGAAGGGTGCTCATTCGCGCCGGGCCCCGGGTTTCGAGCGTGACGCGCTCAATTCGACGTTGATCTGGTCAGCGATGCCGTTGATTTTCTCCAGCACGTGATCAACCATCGTGCCGATCACTTCATCGGCTAAGTTGGCTCCTGCCAGCCAGCGCTTGAGATCGGTGACGGCGGCTTGCCGTCCGGCTGGCGTGGCGAAGTGTGCAGCGCGATCCCGCAATCGCTGCGGGAATTCTTCGACCGGGGGGCTGGCGTACATCTGCGCGTGCCGCTCAATCGCGGCGGGCCAGGGCTCGCCGTCGTCGGGGCGGGTGGTGGAGGTGCCGAGGATCAGCCACAAGTCGAACAAGTCGCGCGGTTTCGGGTAGTCGCGGCAGGCCAGTGCGAGCACTTTGTCGACCAGAATCTCGGGCAGGGTGCCGGTTTGCATGAGCGCGGAGTAGACACGCGCTGGGGCCACGCGCACGTCCAGTGATCGAAGCGCCGGCACGGCCAGTGTTTTGGCGGCGGTGCGGTAGCGGTCAGTGTATTCGGATACCCAAAATTCGAGTCGTACCTTTACGCTCCCCAGGCGCTCCGCAGTCGGCGTGAAGGTGAAGGTGAACATGCGCGGATTGCGCTGCTCCCCGTTATCCGCATCTCTGGCTTTGACCGATACGGTTGAGCCCGGGTACATCAACGCCATCGCCGATTGGATTTGCGCTGCCGCCGAGCGCGCAATTCGCGCCAGCCCGGCGTCCGACTTGACCATGAAGTCGAGGTCTTCCGAATAGCGCGGCGAGCCGTAGGCCAGATGCAGCGCCGTGCCGCCCTGGAACGCCAATTCGCCGGGAAGCCAGGTTTTCGCGCGGGCAATCGCCGATAGCGCGACGATGTGCATGGCGACGGCAATCGAGTCGTGCTCGGTTTGTTTGAGGGGCGTTTTCATTTTCAATAACTTAACATTATTGTTGAGTTATTGCAATATTTAGAAGATCGTTCAGAGGCCGGTTTTGTGGCTTGGTCAGCCCTGCTCCTGCGCCCGCCACGCCCGATACTCCACCCAGCGCAACCGGAACCGCACAACACTTCCTTCATGCAAGTTGCGCAAATCCTCCAGCGCCATCGCAACAACGCACTCCAGATCATCGGCCGGCACCAGTGGTGCGGCCAACGCACGAACCGCACCCGCCCCCGGCGCTTGCAACCCGCGCACGATCTGCGCCACTACGCTGACGAGCGCTTCGCGATAGCGCATCCGCATCGGGTCAGGGTCGGCAGCAGCGGCGCGGATCGCGATGTAGCGCCCGCAAGATCGCTCATACGCCCAGACGAACACATCGCGCAGCAGATCGGGGTTGCCCAGTTCGTAGACGCCGAGCGTGCCTTCGACATAGGCGCGTTCGGGAACGTCGATGAAGGACAGCGGACAGAGGTTGTGGCGGATCAACGGGATGTTGGCACCGAGCCGGGAGACGCGTTTGTTGACGTCGATAAATGGTTGCAGATAGGGGATCTGCACCATGATAAAAAACGCTTGCTCGAACGGGTCTGCGATGGTCGCCGCTTTGTCGAGAATCATGCGAAAACACGGCTCGATCTGCTGCGGGATGCCCAGCGGATAAAACACCGTGCCGCTGATGTCGACGATGCGCCGGCGCAAGCGCCCGCTCTCGGTGGGGTCGGATAACAGGCCATCCGACAACAGCGCGTGCAGGTTGAAGGCGGTGAAGGGGTTGAAGCCGATGTCCTGGGCGCCGCCCGCTGTTGCTCCATGGCGTGGCGACCCAAACGAAGCATGCCGACAGTCCCGCCTTACGATCACCGGTACCCACGCCAAGCAGGCGGCCCTCCTGCGTTGATTGAAAGCGACGGCGGAGCAGTTAACCAGTTAACCGGCGTTCAGCGTTTACGCGCTATCCTCGTGCGTGCGTTTGCCAATTTCATCCTCGGCACCACAAAGCCTACCCGGCTGGTTGACCGTTTGATCTGACGCGGGTTAACGAGTCAACTGCTTTTTCAGAATGACCAGTGCGAATGGCAGTCCATTTTTCATCCAGCATTTCACTCAGATACCAACTAGGCGCCATACTTCCCAAACCACCAGCGCCGCCAGAACTACGCCAGCCCACACTAAGCGCTGATTGGTTCGCCGCTGCTCGTCGAGCACACGCTTCAACACACTCTGATCCGGCGGCTCGGCCGCATGCTTTAGCGCCTGCGTGATCAAACGCGGCCATTGCGGAATCATCTTGGCGAAGTAGGGCGCTTCCCTTTCCATGTTCTTCACAAACCCTTCCCAGCCCAACTGCTCCTTCATCCAGCGTTCGAGATACGGCTTGGCTGTCGCCCACAGATCAAGCTCGGGGTCGAGTTCGCGGCCCAGACCTTCGACATTGAGCAGGGTCTTTTGCAGCAGCACCAATTGCGGTTGAATCTCGACGTTAAAGCGGCGCGAGGTCTGGAACAGACGCAGCAGCACTTGGCCGAGTGAAATTTCTTTTAGCGGTTTGTCGAAGATCGGCTCGCAGCAGGCGCGCACTGCGCCCTCTAACGCTTCGACATTGGTGTTGCGCGGCACCCAGCCGGACTCGACGTGCAGGGTGGCGACGCGGTGATAGTCGCGGTTGAAAAAAGCGAGGAAGTTTTTCGCCAGGTAGTCCTTGTCATGCTCCGACAATGTGCCGACGATGCCGAAGTCGAGTGCGATGTAGCGGCCCAGCGTCTCCGGTGCATCCGACACGAGGATGTTGCCGGGGTGCATGTCGGCGTGAAAGAAGCCATCGGTGAACACTTGCGTAAAAAAAATCTCGACGCCGTCGCGCGCGAGTTTTTTCATGTCAACACCGGCTGCAACCAACCGGTCAACGTGGCTGATCGGGATGCCGTGCATGCGCTCCATCACCATCACGGTGGTGCGGCAATAGTTCCAGCGCATCTCCGGCACCAATAGCAGATGGCCGCGGCTGCTGGCGGGCGCGAAGTTGCGCCGCAGCTGGCTGCCGTTGGCGGCTTCGCGGATCAGATCGAGCTCGTCGTGCAAGTGCGTGTCGAACTCGGCCACAACTTCGCGTGGCTTCAGGCGCTTGCCGTCAGCCCAGAGTTTTTCGATCAAGCCAGCGGCGACGCGCATCAGTGCAAGATCGTTGTCGATCGCGCGCAGCATGTTTGGGCGCAACACTTTTACGGCAACCTCGCGGCCGTCGTGCAGGGTGGCAAAGTGGACTTGCGCGATCGACGCGCTGGCGACTGGTGTGCGGTCGAAATGCTTAAACAATTTTTCCGGCGCTTCGCCGAGTGCAAGTTCGATTTCACGCGCGGCGATGCTGGAGTCGAACGGTGGCACGCGGTCTTGCAGTTTTGCCAATTCGTCGGCGATGTCCGGTGGCATCAAGTCGCGTCGGGTCGAGAGCACTTGACCAAATTTGACGAAGATCGGGCCGAGTGTTTCGAGCGCTTGACGCAAACGCTCACCGCGCGGTACGGTGAAGCTGCGATTGCCGAACAGCGTTTGGTAGGCCGATTTGAGCGCGCCGTCTTTGGCAGCGGCCATGAAAAATTCGTCCAGCCCGAAACGAAAGGCGATGACGAGGATTTTGATCAGGCGAAACACGCGCACGGGTGGTGACTCTGTAGAGCGAAACATGGACGGCGCGTGATCGAACCAGGTCGCGCCAGAGGGAAGCGGCACTTTACCCGAAGCGGCAGTTTCGCCTGAGTGCATCGCGGCCTCAGGTGCGAGTAACCCGCGTGTGTAACGCGCGTGCGATTGACGCGTGATTGACGCGTGATTGACGTGTGATTGACGTGTGATTGACGCGTGATTGACGTGTGCGGGAGCCGTGAGGAACATCGGCGCGGTGCCCGCGTAGCGCGCGACTGCGAACGCCGCAGCACGCGCGGTAGCGCTGCGCGCTACCTTGCGGCGCGCCATTGCTGCCACCACCCGTTGCTTCAAGAATGGCTCCCAGAGCGGTTGCCAAACGAACCGCTCAGTCCACATAAACGGGAACAGGAGAAACCGGCACGGCACCTGAAACGAGAACCGGCGGGATCATTCTTGCGCCGCACTTCTTCCACCCAGACGCCGCGCCGCGAATCAACATGAGCATTTTTCTGCAAGGCGTCACCACCATACTCGCGGCCGATTTTGTCTCCGGCTTTGTGCATTGGGCCGAAGACGCCTACGCGCGCCACGACACGCCGGTGATCGGCAAGCTGATTGCCAACGCCAACATCGAGCATCACAAAAAGCCGCGCGCGTTTATCGAGCGCAACTGGTTCGAGAGTTCGTGGGATTTGCTCGTAGTGGGCACGCTGGTGATCGCGGCGGCGTGGCCGATGGATTGGCTCACTTGGCACGTGTGGCTGTTCGTGCTGATCGCGATCAACGCCAATCAGATTCACAAATGGGCGCATCGCAACCCGCGCGAGAATGGCGTGCTCGTCACCTTCCTGCAAAAAATCCACGTGCTGCAAACCCAGCGTCATCACGCGCGCCATCACAGCGGGCAAAAGGACAGTCATTATTGTTCGGTGACCAATGTGCTCAACCCAGTGCTCGACCAACTGCGCGTGTGGAAGGCGTTTGAGCGCGTCAATGAAATGGTGTTTGGGTTGAAGCGCAAGCCTGACCCGACGGTGAAGCTGGTGCATGGGGTTGGGCATTGAGTTGCACAAAGAGTTGCACCGCGACACGCCGCCAGTAAAATTACGGCGTGACCTCTTCACTATTCCTCCCCATCATCTGTGTCGGCCACACCGCGTTTGACCGCGTCTACACGGTCGATGCGGTCGTCGCGCCGCCGGCCAAGGTGCGCGCCTCGGCGTACCAGGAAAACGGCGGCGGCATGGCGGGCAACGCGGCAGTGGCGATTGCGTGTCTCGGCGGCAACGTGCATTTTTGGGGACCGACCGGTGATGACGAAATTGCGGATCGCATGCAGGCCGATTTCGCGCGGCATGGTGTCGATGCCTCACAGATGCGCCGGTTCGCCGGACGCACGTCGTCACACTCGGCGATTTTGGTTGATGCGCACGGCGAGCGCCTGATTGTGAACATGCGCAGCGATGCATTGCGTGAGAGCGCGTCCTGGTTGCCGCTCGATGAGATTGCGCGCGCTGGTGCGTTGCTTGCCGACGTGCGCTGGCCGGCAGGCGCAAGAATGGCTCTGGCAGCGGCTCGCCGGGCCAGTGTGCCAACGGTGCTCGATGGCGATACGGCGGATCATGCGGTGCTACGCGACCTGGCCGGGCGCGCCGACTACTGCGTATTTTCCGAGCCGGGGTTCGCGGCGTTCTGTGCAGCGCACGATGCGGGCGCGAACGCAGCGCCGACGAACGACGCAACAACGAACGAGGAAACGCAGGCGGGCTTGGCCGAAGCGCTCGCGCTGGGTGCGCGCGTTGCCGTCGTCACGCGCGGCGAGCGTGGTTGCGCCTGGATAACCGCCGACGCACCCGGCCAGCTACGCCGTCTGCCAGCGTTCAAAACAACAGCGCTCAACACCACCGGCGCGGGTGACACCTTTCATGGCGCAATCGCCTTGCTGCTGGCCGAGGCGCGGGCGAACCGGACACCGCGCCCGTTTGAAGAAGTGTTGCGCTTCGCCAGCGCTGCGGCGGCGATCAAGGTGCAGCGTGCCGGTGCGCGCAGCATGCCGTCGCGCGCTGAAGTGGAACAGTTTCTGGCGCAGGCGGATTGACGCGGCCATCGGGGCAGGCGGCACTGGCGCAACCCGCACAAACGCTGGCGCGGTCACATCGCGCGCGCGTCAAGCTTTGCGTTTGGCTTCCAATAATTCCAGCCGCTTCTCCAGCCGCGCTGCATCATCACGCAGGGTGCTGACATCGCGCGCGAACCCCTCCGCCATCGACTGGCGTACCAGCACCGGGTCTTCATCAATCAGAAACGCTGCGCCGGTTTCGGTGAAGCGTTGCGACGCGTCCTTCGCGTAGGCCTGAAACGCGCGCAGGCCTTGCATCAGCTTGTGCGCCGCGATATCGCCGGTGACGCGGCTTAAATCTTCTTCTGCATCCCAGCGCAGCTCACGTGCGAGATGACTTAGTGTTTGTGCAAACTCGGCGTCGCCTTCGATGCGTACTTCTTTCATCGCGCGCTCCTGGTCGAGCGCGAACAGCGGTGTGGCAGAAAACGGCACGCTCAATGTCACATCGGCCCGCAACTGATTTGGCGAGCTGCCCTGTGGGCCTTGGTGGGAGCCATTCTCCACGCTCGAAGCCTGAACACCCGCTGCCACCAAGCCTTCTGGCGTGATGGTCAGTTTTAAATCGAGTGGCAGCGCTTGCACACGCACGCTGCGGCCGGCGTAAGGCTTGAGCTGGTCGCGCGCCCACGTCTGCTGCGTAAGCACGTGATTGATGAAGGCGATGGCGGGGGTCATGTTCGGAACAAACGCAGCACGAGTGGTGGCGGTACGCGGTGAAAGACGGAGATGCAGAGATGCGCAGCTAACTCTGCACCAGTTTACGGTGCTTCTGAATGCTCATCAAAATACCGATGCCGAGGAACAGCGTGACCATCGCGGTGCCGCCGTAACTCATCAGCGGCAGCGGCACCCCGACCACCGGCAAGATGCCGCTGACCATGCCCATGTTGACAAACGCGTAGGTGAAAAAAATCATCGTGATCGCGCCGGCCAACAGCCGCGCGAAGTAGATCGGCGCACTGGCGGCAATCATCAGCCCACGCGCGACCAGCCAGGCGTAGAGCAACAGTAAGACGATGTTGCCGATCAGGCCGAACTCTTCCGCATAGACGGCAAAGATGAAATCGGTATGGCGCTCGGGGATGAACTCCAGATGGGTTTGCGTACCCTTCAACCAACCTTTGCCGGTGACGCCGCCGCTGCCCACCGCGATGGTCGATTGAATCGTGTGAAAGCCTTTGCCAAGCGGGTCATTGGTCGGGTCGAGCAACGTACACACGCGATGCTTTTGATAGTCCTTCATCCCCGGCCAGGAGACGCCAGGCTGGCACGCACTCTCTTCAAAATAGAGCAGACCGGCGACCCCGATCAAGCCCGCTGCCAGCGCCGGGACGATTAATTTCCACGACAGGCCGGCGAAAAAAATCACGTACAGGCCTGACGCAAACACGAGGATCGCGGTACCCAGATCGGGCTGCTTGGCGATCAGCAGCACCGGCACCAACAGCAGCAACGCCGCCACCGCATAGTCGCGTGTGCGCACCAGCGCTTCGTGACGGTGAAAGTACCAGGCGATCATCAAGGGCATCGCGATCTTCATGATCTCCGATGGCTGGATCGTCGTGATGCCCAGATTGAGCCAGCGCATCGCACCCTTGCGCGTGACGCCAAACAAAAACACCGCGACGAGTAAGCCGACGCCGATCAGATACAGCGGCACCGCCAGACGCATCAGGGTTTGCGGCGGCACTTGGGCGGCAACCCACATGATGATCAGCGCCACCGCGATGTTGCGCAGCTGATCGTAAAAGCGCGCGGGGGCGTCATAACTCGCTGAGTAGAGCACGGTAAGACCGGTGATCAGCAACAGGCCAACGATGGTCAGCAACACGCCATCGAGCTGGCCGAAGATGAAGTGGAGAGTGCGTTTCGGCATGGCTTAGTCGTCCACCTCTTCTTCACCGGCCTTGGGTGTCATCAGCGGTGCCGGGCCGGGCTTCTCGGGTTTTTTGCCGAGCAGCGCATAGTCGAGTAGCAAGCGCGCAATCGGCGCGGCGGACTGGGCACCGAAGCCGCCGTTCTCGACCAGAATCGCGACGGCGATTTTTGGTTTGTCGGCCGGCGCATAGGCCATGTACCAGGCGTGATCGCGCAGGTGCTCGGCAATTTTTTTGGCGTCGTACTTTTCCGTTTGCTTCAGCGTAAACACCTGCGCCGTGCCGGTCTTGCCGGCGCTGACATAACCAGCCCCGGCAAACGCGCGGGCGGCGGTGCCCGAGATCGGCACTTCAGCCAGTGCGTTTTTGACCACCGCTAGATGCTCGGGCTTGTAACCGAGATCGGCGGGGCGCGCCGGGTTGCCCGCAGCGTCGCGCGGGATCGGCGGATCGAGCAAGCGTTTGGCACCGGTCTTGGCGTCTTCGATGATCTTGACCAGGTGCGGCACTTTCACTTTGCCGTCATTGGCAAGCGTCGCAGTGGCGTGCGCCAGTTGCAACGGCGTGTAGGAGTTATAGCCTTGGCCGATGCCAATCGAAATCGTCTCGCCGGGATACCACTTTTGCTGATCCGGGCGCTTGAACCGCTTCGCCTTCCACGCGGTCGATGGCAGCACCCCCGCCACTTCGCCATCGATGTCGATGCCGGTGAGCGAGCCAAAGCCCATCGGCCCGATGTATTTGGCGATGTTGTCGATCCCCATGTCATTGGCCAGGATGTAGTAGTAGGTGTCGCAGGACACCACAATCGATTTGTGCATATCGACACTGCCGTGGCCACCTTCTTTGTCGTCGCGAAAGCGGTGACTGCCAAACATGTAATAGCCCGGATCACTGATCGCCTGATCGGGACGGCGCCGGCCCATGGTGAGCGCCGCCAATGCCATGAACGGTTTAAATGTCGAGCCGGGCGGGTAGGTGCCGCGCAAGGGGCGGTTCAATAGCGGCTTGTCGGGCGAGGTGTTGTAGGCGTCCCAATTCGTCGTGTCGATGCCATCGACGAACAAGTTGGGGTCGAAGCCGGGGCGGCTGGCGAAGGCCAGCACTTCGCCCGTCGCCGGGTCAATCGCCACCACGGCGCCCTTGCGCGCACCGAGTGCATCTTCGGCAATGCGCTGCAATTCGATGTCGATCGACAGCGTGAGATTGTTGCCCGACACCGGCGCGGTGCGCGCCAGCGTCCGCACCGCCCGCCCACCGGCATCGACTTCCACCTGCTCAAAACCGGTGGTGCCATGTAATTCTCGCTCGTAGCTCTGCTCGATGCCGATCTTGCCGGTGTGTTCCGAGCCTTTGTAGTTGGCGGCGACCCCGGCCGCGTCCAGCTTCTGCAGATCGCTCTCGCTGATCCGGCCGATGTAGCCGACCACGTGCGAGGCGAGCTCGCCAAACGGATATTGGCGAAACAGCCGCGCCTTGATATCGACGCCGGCAAAGCGCCAGCGATTCGCGGCGAAGCGCGCCACCTCTTCGTCGGTGAGCCGAGTGCGGATCGGCAGCGAATCAAAATTTTTCGACTCGCCCATCAGCTTGTAAAAGCGCTTGCGGTCTTTCGCCTGCACCTCGATCAACTTGGCCAGCTCGTTGATCGTATCGTCGAGGCTTGCCACCTTCGACGGCGTGATCTCAAGCGTATACGCGGAGTAGTTGCGCGCCAGCACGACGCCGTTGCGATCCAGAATCAGCCCCCGATTGGGCGCAATCGGCAGCACTGAAATGCGATTGTCCTCAGCCGCCGCCTGATGCTCGTCGTAGCGCACCACTTGCAGGTGGATAAACCGCGCCAGCAACACCATGAAGCACAGCACCACCAGCACACCGGCAAACGTCAGGCGCAAGCGGAAGGCGTGGATTTCCTTCTCGGCGTTTTTGAGTTCAGCCGCGCCACTACCGGGCAAGTGCGGCTGCAAGCCGGTGCGAAACAGGCGGCGGTTACGAATGCGGAACACTGTCGGCGATGCTCGGTGCGTGTTCGGGAGCGAAAAAGACCAGGAGAAAAACGGCGGCGGACCGGGAGGCCGGTGAGAGGCCGGTGAAAGACAGACGGCAGGCAAAACGCCAGTCGGCATTTTAGCAAAGCCCTCTGTCGCACGCCGCTGTGCCAGAGGGCGATGGTTATAATTTGCACTCAACTGACATCGCGCGAAACCTCAACCCGCACACGCATTGTTGCCCTGCGCCGTTTGAGTTCGTTGCGCGCAACTATCCCCATGACTGACTCTTCACCCCGTCTGCTCGTCACCGGCGCTACCGGATTTTTGGGCGGCGCGGTCGCTGCTGAACTGATCGCTTCGCCGCACTGGGACAGCGCCCGCTTCATGGTGCGCGCCGCCAGCCGCGAAGAGGGGGCCGAGCGCATCCGCGCGGTGCTGACGCGGTTTGAAGTGCCGGCCGCCGAGCTGGCGCGGGTGCGGGCGGATCAAATCATTCTCGGCGACTTGCGCAGCACTGAAGCGATGCTCGCCGACCCGGTCGCGCGCGCCGAGCTGGCGGCGATCAAGCGGGTGATCAACTGTGGTGCAGTGGCGACGTTCTCGAACCATCCGCAACTCTGGCCGGTCAACGTCGATGGCACCTTTGCATTCGCCAAGGCGCTATGCGACACCGCCAAGCTTGAGCGTTTCGTGCATGTCGGCACCGCGATGTGCATCGGCCCCGATGTGCCCAGCCCAGTGCCGGAAGATTTCACCCCGCCGGCGCCGATCCGCCATCTGGTGCCGTATACCGAAACCAAGATCGTGATTGAAGAGAAGTTCAAAACCGAACTGCCGCAACTGCCTCTGGTGCAGGCGCGGCCGACCATCATCGTCGGCCATAGCACGCAAGGCACGCGGCCATCGTCGAGCATCTACTGGGTGTTTCGCACTGCGCAATTGCTGGAGAAATTCACCTGTGCGATCACCGACCAGATCGACGTAGTGCCGGTCGATTGGGTGGCGCGCGCCTTGATTGAGCTGGCGATGAAGCCTGCGCTCAAACACCACTTTTATCATTTGTCGTCTGGCCCGCAAGCGGCATCTACCTTCGCCGAGCTTGATGTGGCGATGGCGAAGGGACGCGGCGTGCCGCCACTTGGGCCGCGTTATCACCAGGCGTCCTACGAAGATCTGGCGGCGATGCGCGGTGAGTATCAAGCCCGTCTCGGCCCGTGCAACCCGCGCATCATGCAGCGGGCGATCAAGCTCTACGGTGTGTTCGCGGCACTCAACGTCACCTTCCGCAACGACAACATGCTGGCCGAAGGGATTCCGCCGCCGCCGCCGTTTGCCAAGTATGCGGACGTTTGCGCCGCCACCGCCGAGAGCAGCACCATCGCCGAGCAGATGGTCGCGGATTTCAAATAAGCCGGCCCAATAAGCCACCCAAATAAGCTGCCCAAAAAGCCGCCCTGAGCCCGATGAAACGCCTCGACCGCCGCCAATTCGTCAAGTCGTTGGCGGCAGCCATTGCGAGTCTGGCGGCAGGCTGCACAGTCCCGCCCAAAGCGTCCGCTGGCGGACGCGTGCTGGTGATCGGTGCGGGCTTCGCTGGCCTGTCTGCCGCACGCGCGCTGCGCCAGTCTGGCTGGGAAGTCATCGTGCTCGAAGCGCGCGACCGTACCGGCGGGCGCGTCTCGACCGACCGCAGCAGCGGCATGCCGGTCGATCTCGGGCCATCGTGGCTGCATGCCGGGCCGAAGAACCCGCTCAAATCACTTGCCGCCGCCTCAGGTATCGCCACCCGCGTCACCGACTATGCCAACCTGCGCCACACCAACGTGGTGGCCGGGGAGCGCCAGCCGGTGCCGCGCGCCGAAGTGATTCGCTACGCCCAGTTATTCGCCGGCTCGTTGGAGTCGTCCGCCTTATGGGCCAGCCTCGACGCACTCGCGGCGCGCGTGTCGAGCGGCGCGGCGCGTAATCTGTCGGTCGCCGATGTGTTCGACGAAGCGATGCGGCGCATTGAGGTCACCTCCGGCCCACTCGATCCGGCACTGGTCATGCTGGAGCGCTGGGTGCTCGAATCAAATCTGGCTGCACCGCTCGAAGAGGTCGGCGTCGCCGCGCTGCTCGAAGAGTCGGGTACCGACCCCGGTCGCAGCCTGTTCCCCGAAGACGACCGCTATGTCACCGGTGGCATGAATCAACTGATTGACCTGCTCGCCACCGGCCTCGACATTCGCTTGGGCGATCCGGTCAAACGCATCGAGTGGCGCAGCGGCGCGGTGCGCGTGGCGACGGCCACGCGCAGCTTTGATGCCGATGCGGTGGTCGTGACGATCCCGGTCGGCTTGATCAATAGCGGCGCGATTGAGTTCGCCCCCGCACTGCCAGCGGCCAAGCTGGCATCGGCCGGGCGTTTGCGCATGGGCTTGCTCAACAAAGCCTTGGTGTTGTTCCCTACCGCGTTCTGGGATACCACAGTGGATTTCCTGACGTTTCACCGTGACCCGCCGCCGCTGTTTTACGCCTGGCTCAATCTGGTTCGCTACACCGGCCAGACCGCGCTGGTCGGCTTTACCTCGGGCAACATGGCACGGCAAGTCGAGCGCATGTCGGATGCCGAGATCAACGCCAGCCTGATGGCCCGCACACGCCGGGCCGGCACCACGCCCGAGCCCTTGCTGATCCGCACTTCGCACTGGGGCAGTGACCCCTACGCTGGCGGTTCTTACTCTTATCTGGGGGTCGGTGCGACCAGTAACGACCGCGTGCAACTGGCCGCACCGGTGGCGCGCACGCTATTTTTTGCCGGCGAAGCCACCCATCGCGATGACCCGGCCAGCGTGCATGGCGCCTGGTGGTCTGGGTTGCGCGCGGCCCGTGAGGTGCTGGGCGAGGTGTGAGAAGACAATCGCTAAATCGGGCGGTTTTCGTCCTTCTCCGCCGGGCGCCGCTGCGGTGCCAGCAAGACAAACGTAATGACCGGCCACAACGCCGCGCAGACCAGGCTCGATGCGAAATAACTCCAGCCAGGAAAACTGCCGCCCGCGATCAGGCGGATCACCAAAATCACCAATTGCGCCGCCAGTAACAGCGGCAACACATGCGCGATCTGCGCGCTCATGCCAAACCAGCGTACCCGGCGGTGCAGGCTGATGGCGAAGTACGACAACGTGGCGTAGGCCAGCGCATGCTCGCCCAACAGACTGGCGTTGTTGACATCGACGATCAACCCCAACACCCAAGCGATGGTGAGGCCAACGCGGCGCGGCTGATGAATGCTCCAAAACACCAGCGCAACCGCGACCCAATCAGGCACCGCCAAGGTCCAAGTGGCGCGCCCAAGCGGCAACAAATTGAGCATCAACGCCAGCACCAGCGTGAAGGCAATGAACCACGGGTTCACCGGTAAGAGGATGTATTGCTTGGGCGCGCTCGGAGCGGGCATGATTATTTTGCCGCGTCCGGCTTGGCGGCGGCGGCGTCTTTCTCGATGTTTTCAGGGCGTGGACGCTTGCGCTTGCCCTTCACCAGTTTGTCGTCCGGCTCGGCAACCGGCAGGGGTGGCAGCTTGACCTCGGTGGTCAACACCAACACCTGGCCGAAGTGATCAATCCCTGCCGACGGCATGCAGGTGATGCGCGCAAACGCGTACCCGGCTTCGCGCTCGATCTTCATCACCGAGGCGACCGGCAGACCGGGCAGATAGATGCCATCGAGTCCCGAGGTGACCAGCACATCGCCCTCGCGCACATCCGCGTTGGCCGCGAGAAAGCGCAGCTCCATCGCGCGGCCTTCGCCAGTGCCGCCTGACGCCACTGACGCGCCGCCAAACGCTACCGCACGCAAGCCATTGCGCACCACCTGCACGGGTATCGCCTGATTTTTATCGGTCAACAAGGACACTTCGGCGAGAGACGGATACGCGCGCGTCACCTGACCCATTACACCGGTCGCATCCATCACCACCATGCCGCCCTTGATGCCGGCGTTCAGCCCTTTGTCGATGATCACCTTGCGGGTGAACGGATCGCGCGCGTCGTAGAGCATCTCGGCGGCAACGGCGGCAACCGGCAAGCGCTCCTTCATCGCCAAGAGGCCGCGCAAGTTGGTGTTTTCACTCTCTAGTTGCGCGGTACGCAAATTGGCCTTGGCGCTGTCCAGTTGGGCTGATTTCAAGCGTGCGTTCTCGGCGATCAACAGGCGTTGATCGATGGCGTAGCGGCTGGCGTTCGACGCCGCATCGCCAGGCGCATGCGCGGCGCGCTGCAACGGGTAGAGCACAGTGGCGACACCGAGGCGGCCGCGTTCGAGCAATTTAAACCGCGCATCGAGCACCAGCAACAGAATCGACAGCACGGCAAACACCGCCAGACGCGCTAGCGCCGATGGCCCTTGCCGGAAGAACGGCGGCGGTGCGTATTCCATCAGGAAAGGTCAGGTGCCGATGTTGCTACTGCGGACCGGCACGGGGACAAGCACGAGGAAAAGCATGAGAACACGCAGTCGGTCACAAACCCATTCGCGGGTGTGGGCGAAGGCGTGAGCACTCCGCCCGCCATCTCAGTCGTTGGTAAAGATGCCGCCGAGCTTGTCCATCCGCTCCAACGCGATGCCGGAGCCGCGCACCACGCAGGTGAGCGGATCTTCGGCGACGATCACCGGCAGGCCGGTCTCTTCCATCAACAACCGGTCGAGGTCGCGCAACAGCGCGCCGCCGCCAGTGAGCACCATGCCTTTTTCGGCGATGTCGGCACCCAGCTCAGGCGGGGTTTGCTCGAGCGCGGATTTCACCGCCGAGACGATGGAGTTGAGCGGATCGGTCAGGGCTTCCAAAATTTCGTTCGACGAAATCGTGAACGAGCGCGGAATCCCTTCGGCCAGGTTGCGGCCTTTGACTTCCATCTCTTTGACTTCGGAGCCGGGGAACGCCGAGCCAATGTGCTTCTTGATGCTCTCGGCAGTGGTCTCGCCGATCAGCATGCCGTAGTTGCGGCGAATGTAGTTGATGATCGCTTCGTCGAACTTGTCGCCGCCGACGCGCACGCTGCCCGCATACACCATGCCACCCAACGAAATCACGCCGACTTCAGTGGTGCCGCCGCCGATATCGACCACCATCGAGCCGGTCGCGTCCGACACTGGCAGCTCAGCGCCAATCGCCGCCGCCATCGGCTCTTCGATCAGATACACCTGCGAGGCACCCGCGCCCAATGCCGACTCACGAATCGCGCGGCGCTCGACTTGGGTCGAGCCGCACGGCACGCAGATGATGATGCGCGGCGACGGTGAAAACAGGCGCGACTCATGCACCTTCTTGATGAACTGTTTGAGCATCTGCTCGGTGACGGTGAAATCGGCGATCACGCCGTCTTTCATCGGGCGGATCGCGGTGATGTTGCCGGGCGTTTTGCCGAGCATCAATTTGGCTTCTTTGCCGACCGCTTGAATGGTTTTTTTGCCGTTCGGCCCACCCTCTTGGCGGATCGCCACGACGGAGGGCTCGTCGAGGACGATGCCTTTGCCGCGCACATAGATCAGCGTGTTCGCCGTGCCTAAGTCGATGGCGAGATCGTTGGAAAAATATTTACTGAAAAGACCGAACATGAAAAGCTTTCTGGGCGCAATGCTGAGTAAAACCGGTGCCTGTTTCAACCACAATACGAGCACGAAATTCTTCAATTCTACCTTATAATTCAATGCGTTCCATTCACTTTTTGCGATGCCGCATGACTTTGCACGGCAGCGCAAACGCCCTAACCCGACGCGACCTCGCTGCACTTTGGCTCCGCACCTAAGCGCCGCAGTTAAGCCCGCACCTAAGCCCCGCAGTGAAGCACCATGGCCCTCTCCCTTTCCGACATCCACCGCGCAGCGCATTTGGCGCGCATCGAAACCTCCGCGGCCGAGGCCGAGGCGACATTCCAATCGCTCACCGGCGTATTCGCGTTGATCGAAGAAATGCAAGCGGTTAACACTGACGGCATCGAACCGATGTCGCATGGCATCGACGTGACCCAGCGCTTGCGCGAAGACCGCGTCACTGCGACCGATCAGCGCGAACGCAATCAACAACCTGCTGGTGCGCGGGTGGATAACGGCTTGTATCTCGTGCCCAAGGTCATCGAATAATTTGTCATTGCCACAATAGTGGCTCCCAGAGCCGCTGTTGTAGCGACTGTTGGAACGATTGAAGTCTCATGCTCAACGCCTCACTCAAACAATTATCGGCTGCGCTCGCAGCGAAAAAAATCTCCAGCGTGGAACTGGCAACGCTGTTCCTCGACCGCGTCGAGCAGTTGAATGGCGAGTTAAATGCCTTCATCACAGTGGATCGCGGCTTCACTCTCGATCAAGCGCGCGCCGCCGATGCGCGCATCGCGCAAGGCACGGCCACCGCGCTCACTGGCATTCCGATCGCGCACAAAGACATTTTCGTTACGCGCGGCGTGCGCACCACTTGCGCCTCGCACATGCTGGAGCATTACGTCAGCCCGTTCGATGCGCACGTGATCGAGCAGTTTGGCGCAGCCGGTGCCGTGACACTGGGCAAAACCAATATGGACGAATACGCGATGGGCTCGTCGAACGAGACCTCGTATTTCGGCGCGGTGAAAAACCCGTGGGACTTGAAAGCGGTGCCGGGCGGCTCCTCCGGCGGCTCGGCGGCGGCCCTCGCGGCGCGCATGGCCCCGGCGGCGACCGGCACGGACACGGGAGGATCGATTCGCCAACCGGCGGCACTGTGCGGCATCTCTGGTCTCAAGCCAACCTACGGCGTGGTATCGCGCTACGGCATGATCGCGTTTGCCTCATCGCTCGATCAAGGCGGGCCGATGGCGAAATCGGCCGAAGACTTGTCGATCTTGTTGAACGCGATGGCCGGGTTTGATGCGCGTGACTCGACTTCGCTCGAACGACCGAAGGAAGACTACACGCGCGATCTCGAAGCGCCGGTTGCAGGTTTGCCCTTGCAGGGGCTGCGGATCGGTCTGCCGCAAGAGCACTTCGGCGAAGGCCTGAACGCCGACGTGGCGCGCGCCGTCGACGCAGCCATTGTCGAATACAAAAAACTCGGCGCCACCATCGTTGACATCTCGCTGCCGAACAGCCGTCTGTCGGTGCCCGCGTACTACGTGATCGCGCCAGCCGAAGCATCGAGCAATCTCGCGCGCTTCGATGGTGTGCGCTACGGCCATCGCGCTGCCGAATACACCGATCTCCTCGACATGTACAAGAAGTCGCGCGCTGAAGGTTTCGGCGCGGAAGTGAAACGCCGCATCCTGATCGGCACCTACGTGCTGTCGCACGGCTACTACGACGCTTACTACCTCAAAGCACAAAAACTGCGCCGCCTGATCGCGCAAGATTTCGCCCGCGCGTTCGAGCGTTGCGACATCATCCTCGGCCCCACCTCGCCGTCGGTTGCGTTCAACCTCGGTGAAAAATCGAATGACCCGGTGAAGATGTACCTCAACGACATCTATACGATTGCCGCCAACCTCGCCGGGCTGCCGGCCATGTCGATCCCCTGCGGTTTTGGTGAGCGCAACTTGCCGGTCGGCCTGCACATGGTCGGCAATTATTTTGCCGAGAGCCGCATGCTGGGCGCTGCGCATCAATATCAGCGTGTGACCGATTGGCATACCCGCGCGCCATCAGGGGCGTTGACACCATGATCGAGCGCGATGCTCTGCTCCAACTCATCGCCGGAATGGAGTCAGATCGGGTGGAGCGCACCGTATCGACTAGTGATACCGAAAAATTCTCGATTGCGGTGTGTGCTTTTGCGAACGATTTTCCGTCACACAAGCAACCCGGCTTTTTATTATTGGGCGTGACTGACGACGGAAAATTGTCGGGACTAAAAGTCACTGACCAGCTCCTTCAATCGCTGGGCGGACTCCGGTCCGATGGAAACATCCAGCCGCTTCCCGCCGTCCACGTTGGCAAAGAGAGTTTTGACGGCGGCGATGTGGCGGTGGTGGAAGTACTGCCATCAGATATGCCGCCAGTCCGCTACAAGGGGAAGGTGTGGATCAGAGTCGGCCCCCGCAAAGCCCCCGCCAACGAGCAGGAAGAAAGGATTCTTGCTGAACGCAGGGTTGCGCATCAGCGAACATTTGACGCGCGCCGTTGCGCAGGCGGTACATTGGCCGACCTGTCGCTTGATCTGTTTTTGGTGACCTATCGAAAGCTCGCCATTGCAGACGATGTCATAGAGGAGAATCATCGCGACCTGAAACTGCAGTTGAGCTCTCTGCGTTTTTTTGATTTGTCTGCCGACACCCCCACTCACGCGGCGATTCTTCTATTCGGTGCAAATCCTCTTCAATGGCTTGCTGGAGCATATATTCAGTTCGTGCGATATTCGGGAACATCCCTTGCGGCCGATGTTGTCAACGAGAAAATGATTTCCGGGGATCTGTTGAGCGTGCTGCAACAACTCGACACGCTTTTGGAAACCCAAATTGAAACCTATCCGGCTCCGGTGACTGCGCTGCGGGAAACCCCGGTTGCAAGCTACCCGAAACGGGCGCTGCGGGAACTGTTGATGAATGCAGTCATGCACCGCTCTTACGAATCGACAGCGCCGGTGCGGTTTTACTGGTTTTCAGACCACGTTGAGATTCAAAGTCCAGGCGGCCTGTACGGCGAGGCTTCACCGGAGAATTTTCCCAAACAAAACGCGTATCGCAACCCGGTAGTAGCTGAAGCCATGAATGTTCTCGGTTACGTAAACCGCTACGGGCGCGGCGTGGTCCGCGCGCAGGAACTGTTAAAGCAGAACGGCAATCCCGAGGCCAAATTCGAGTTCGATGCACATTATGTCGGCGTATCGATAGGCGTACGGACATGAAATCTATCGCGTTCTTCAATAACCAGGGGGGGGTCGGAAATACTTCCTTGACCTACCACTTGGCATGGATGTTCGCCGACCTCGGTTTGCGTGTGACCGTGATTGATCTTGATCCGCAAGCCAACCTCACCAGCATGTTTTTGGAAGAGCTGGAACTGGAAAAACTATGGCCGGACGGCGATCATCCCGGCACAATTTTGGGAACCTTGCGGCCAATCATCAAGGGGATTGGGGATCTAACGCCCCCTGCCGCCCAGCGGATTTCGGATCGCATCGAACTCATCCCCGGCGACTTGGGTTTGTCCACGTTCGAGGATCGCCTTTCCGATGCCTGGACGAAATGCCTGAATGGCGACGAGGAGGCGTTTCGCACCATTAGTGCGTTTATCCGGGCCGCCAAACTCGCGGCGGAATCGTTCTCGGCGAACGTGGTGCTGATTGATGTCGGCCCCAACCTGGGAGCCATCAATCGCGCAGCGCTGATTGGCGCGGATCACGTGGTGTTCCCGCTCGCACCGGACTTGTTTTCCCTTCAAGGGTTGAAAAATCTCGGACCCACGCTGCGAGATTGGCGAAGAGGCTGGACCGAGCGTCTTGAAAAAAATCCGGCGCGCGATTTGATCTTGCCGGCAGGCTATATGCGCCCTGCGGGTTATGTCGTGATGCAACACGCGGTCAAAGCCTCCGACAGTCCGGTGCGGGCTTACATGCGATGGATGGAACAGATCCCGCGGGTCTACCGTCAATCGGTGTTGGCGGAAATCGCCCCACCCGAAGTCGCGGTTGCCGAAGATCCGCAGTGTTTGGCCCAGTTGAAACACTATCGCAGTTTGATGCCCATGGCGATGGCGGCAAGAAAACCAATGTTTACGTTACGTCCCGCTGACGGCGCGATCGGCTCGCACATCCAGGCAGTTCGGAATTGCCATAACGACTTCAACGCCCTCGCCAAAGCGATTGCGAAAACCGCAGCAATCAGCATCCCGGACTAAGCCCCATGGCCAAACTCGACAACATCCACACCAAACTGATCGACGCCGCCCGCCTGCTCGACGAAGCGGCGCGCGAAATGCGCGAGGGCACCGGCATGCCGCCCGAGCAAATTGCCAAGATCGGCGCAGCGATGGCCGAGGTGATGATGGTGCGGCATCAGATCTACGTGCTGCGCCCGGACCTCATGCCCGGCTATCTCAAGGACGCCACCGGCACCGGCGCTGACGACGCTGCTTGAGACACGCGTTAGACACGCATGAGCCATCAATGAGTCACCGATGAACCACACATGAACCACACCACCGCCTCATCCAAAGCACCCGCCAAATGGGAAGTCGTGATCGGTCTGGAGACCCACGCCCAGCTCGCCACCCAATCCAAAATTTTCTCCGGCTCCTCCATCGCCTTCGGTGCTGCGCCCAACACGCAAGCGAATCCGGTCGACCTCGCGCTGCCCGGTGTGTTGCCGGTGCTCAACAAAGGCGCGGTCGAATGCGCGGTCAAGTTCGGCCTCGCCGTCGGCGCGAAGATCGCTGACCGCTCGATCTTCGCACGCAAAAATTACTTCTATCCCGATCTGCCCAAGGGCTATCAGATTAGCCAATACGAAATCCCCATCGTGCAAGGCGGTGGCCTCAACATCCTGCACGATGGCGTCGAAAAGTTCATCCAACTCACCCGCGCGCATCTCGAAGAAGACGCCGGCAAATCACTGCATGAAGACTATGCCGGACAGACCGGGATTGACTTGAATCGCGCCGGCACACCGCTGCTGGAAATCGTCACCGAACCGGTGATGCGCTCCTCCACCGAAGCCGTCGCCTACGCCAAAGCGCTGCACTCCCTCGTCACCTGGCTCGGCATCTGCGATGGCAACATGCAGGAAGGCTCGTTCCGCTGCGACGCCAATGTGTCAGTGCGTCCGTTCGGCCAAGCCGAGTTCGGCACACGCTACGAAATCAAAAACCTCAACTCGTTTCGCTTCATGGAAAAAGCGATTGAGTATGAAGTCCGCCGCCAAATCGAATTGATCGAAGACGGTGGCCGTGTGGT
>JAYVSR010000263.1:0-21042 GCA_043775155.1 Burkholderiales bacterium
GACGATCACCGCCGCACCCAGCTCGGCGCACAGGTCGAGCAGGCCGCGATCCGCCTCTGCCTCGGCCAGCGAATAATTGACTTGCACCACATCGACGCGATGCCGGCGCAGCGCCACTTCAAGTTCACGATGCGCACCAGCGTGATAGTGCGTGATGCCAGTCAGGCGCACGCGGCCATCTTGCTTCCACCCCGCCAGCGTCGCCAGATGAGCATCGGTATCGGTGAGGTTATGCACCTGCATCAAGTCAAGCTTCTCGACTTTCAGCTTGGTCATCGAGTCGCGCATTTGCGCCACGCCTTCGACCGCGCCACGGGTCCACACCTTGGTGGCGACGAACAATTTGTTGCGCACTTTTTCGGACTGCATCAAATCGCCCAGCACGGTCTCCGAGCGGCCATACATCGGCGACGAATCCACCACCGTGCCGCCACCGGCGGCGAACGCGCGTAGCGTGGCGCGCGCTTGCGCAAATTCCGTGCTGCCCGCCGCCACATCAAACACTTGCCAGGTACCCAAGCCCACCACCGGCACCACTTCGCCGGTGGCGCGGATGATGCGGGTGATCAAGCCGCTATCGGCGGCTGGCGTGGACATGGACGATGACATGGCGAGAGCCGCCGCCGAGAGATGAAAGGTACGGCGATCCATGACTCACTTCGCGTACTCGATTCCCAGTCTGCGGCCCGGTTCCCAGTTACTTTTTCGCCGCCTCATGATCGGCCCACACCTTGCGTGCGATCCGAACCGCTTCGACCAGCGCCGGTGCGCCGCAATACACCGCGACGTGAATGAACAGCTCTTTCATCTCGACCTTGGTGATGCCGGTGTTGATCGCGCCACGCAGGTGCAGTTCCAGCTCGTGCGGGCGATTCAATGCACAGAGCATCACCAGGTTGAGCATCGAGCGGGTTTTCAGCGGCAGGATGTAGTTGCCTGCATCGTCTACCCGGCCCCAGCTCGCGCCCCACGAATGCACCGTCAGATAGTCCTGCACGTCTTCGGTGAACTCGTCCTGAATCGCGAACGAGCGATCAACATAAGCGTCGCCCAGCACCGCTTTGCGGGTCTTTAGACCGTTGTCGAACATTTCTTTTTTGGTGCTGCTGGCGGTGATTTTTTTCATCTGGATCATTTCGTAAACAAGGTTGAACGGAGCAAAGATTGTAGCGGCATCATCGCACTGCCAGCCGCCACAACGACGTCACTTCGGCGCTACGCGCCGGATGCAGCGGATCGGTGGCGTCGAACGCCTTCGGGTGGCGCGGCCGCGCATCATGCCGCTCAATCACACGTAGCCCGGCGCCTTCGATCCAGCCCAGCAACACTTCGCGCGACCGCAGGCCGAGATGCTCGGCGAAATCGGACAGGATCAACCAGCCCTCGCCGCCGGGCGCGAGACGCGGCGCGAGGCCACCGAGAAACCCGCGCAGCATGCGGCTGTCCAGATCGTAGATCGCGTGCTCCAACGGCGAACTCGGTCGCCCCGGCAGCCATGGCGGGTTGCAAACGATCAGCGGTGCGCGCAATGGCGCTGCGGGAAACAGGTCCGCCTCGACCACCTCTACCGTCTGCGCCAAACCGAGACGTTTCAGGTTGTCGCGCGCGCAGGCCAGCGCGCGCGGGTCGGCATCGGTGGCGATAATTTTTTGCACCCCGCGCCGCGCCAGCAGCGCCGCCAGCACGCCCGTGCCGGTGCCGATGTCAAACGCCCGCTCGGTCGTTGGCAAGGGTGCCGCTGCGACCAGATCAACATACTCGCTGCGCATCGGCGAGAACACGCCGTAGTGCGGATGAATCCGCTCTTGCAAGGCAGTGACCTCGACGCCCTTGCGCCGCCATTCATGCGCGCCGATCAAGCCGAGCAACTCGCGCAGTGAGGTGACGTAGGGTTGATCGGCGATGCCGTAAGCCTCGCGGCAAGCGGTGCGCACGTCATGGGCGCGGCGCAACGGCGTCGAATGATCGGCATCGAACGGCAGCAGCAGCATGCCGAGGATGCGCGCGCGCTGGCTTTGCGCGAGGCGATGCAGGTGAAATGCCTCGGTCACGGAGACCGTTTTATTCAACCCGTTGTTCAACCCGTTGTTCAATCCATTTTTCGCCGGGTTCTTCGATGGATTTTTCGATGGGTGCTTCGACGGGTTCTTCGGCCCCTTCAACGCCGACTTGTCGATCCGCCGCACCAACGCTTGCAACAACTGCCGCGCATTCTGAAAATCGCCGCGCCACAAGATCGCCGTGCCTTCGCAGGCGATGCGATACGCCGTGTCGGCCGTCATGCTGTCATCGCCCACCACCACGCGTTTCGGCGGCGCCAAGCCCGCCTCGGAGCGCCAGCGCGCCGAATGCGCGGTGCCGCCCTCAGTCCAGTGAATCTGCGGCGGGGCGGTCAGCGTTGATTCGCAGCGTACCTGTGTTTGCGCCGGTGTTTGCGCCGGTGCGTCCGCCTGTATTCGTACTTCCGTGTGTGTTGCCATGCCCGCTTCCATCCGTGTTTCGATGCTTGCTAAATAAACGATTCGCCCGGTGCCAGCAAGCGCCATTGACCTTGCGGCAATTCCCCCAACATCACTTGCCCGATGCGCACGCGCTTCAAGCCTTGCACTTGCAAACCAACGATCTCGCACATCCGGCGGATCTGCCGTTTTTTTCCTTCTTTCAACACGAAGCGCAATTGATCTTCGTTCTGCCACGCCACGCGCGCCGGACGCAGCGCCTTGCCGTCGAGTGAGAGGCCATGGTTCAGGCGCTTCAACTCGGCCTCGGGCAAGCGGCCCGGCTTGGCGTAACGCACGCGCACCAGATATTCCTTTTCGACACCGGAGTCGTCGCCGATCAACTGCTTGGCGATGCGCCCGTCTTGCGTCAGCACCAGCAAACCAGTCGAGTCGATGTCGAGCCGACCAGCCGGCGCGAGGCCGAGTAAATCCTTGCGCTGCACCCGGTCTGCTGCGCTGGGCTGGGCCGCAGGAATGCGCCATTGGTTCTCCGGCAGCACCAGCACGCTGGCCGGTTGATGGCCGTCTTCCGCCTGGCCGCTGACGTACCCAATCGGCTTGTGCAGCAAGACCGTGTAACGCCGCGCCTGCTGTTTGTGCCCACGTTCGTCGATGCTGATTTTTTGCTGTGGCGTCACCTTGAGGCCAAGGATCGCGACTTCGCCATCGACCCGTACCCAGCCGCGCTCAATCCAGTCGTCGGCTTCACGGCGTGAGGCCAAGCCGAGTTCGCTCATGCGTTTGGACAGGCGGATCGGTTCGGGTGGGGGCATGGGAAGCGTGCGGAAAAAATACGGCGGCGGGCGCGGATTATCGCTGGTTTGCCACATCGATCATCGCGCTATGCGTTGACACGAGTACTCGCGACGGCGGAGCCGGTGATAATAGGCAAAGCAATGCTCACTAGACATTCACCCGCCCCCATCTGAGGCAACCTCCCCGATGAAATTATTCTCCGCACTCTCCGCACTCTGCGCACTTGGTCCGTTCGGCGCGCTCCTCATCGGTCTCGGCACCGCCCTGCCGGTCGCCGCGCAATGGCCCGCCAAACCAATCCGCATCATCGTCTCGTACCCGCCGGGCGGTGGCGCGGACCTGACGGCGCGCCTGCTGGCACCACGCTTATCGGAGGCACTGAAGCAGCAAGTCGTGGTGGAGAATCGCGGCGGCGCGGGTGGGGCGATTGGCGGCGAAGCCGCAGCCAGATCCGCGCCCGATGGTTATACGTTTTTACTCGACGCGGCAAACCACGCAGTCAATCCGTCGCTGCAACCGAAGATGGCGTTCGACGCCTTCAAGGAATTGACCCCGGTCTCGCTCTTGGTGGTGGTGCCGAATGTGCTGGTGGTCACGCCATCGTTCCCGCCCAACACCGTGAAGGAGTTGATCACGCTGGTGAAATCCAAGCCGGGCGGATTTTCGTTTGCCTCGTCGGGCAATGGCTCGGCGCAGCATTTGGCGGCGGAGTTGTTCAAGTCGCAGGCGGGGTTGTTCATGGTGCATATCCCGTATCGCGGCGGCGCACCCGCCATCGTTGATGTGATCGCCGGGCAGATCCCGATGTTCTTCGGCAATATGGCGTCGGCCCTGCCGCATGTGAAAGGCGGCAAAGTAAAAGCGCTCGCCACCACCGGGCGGACGCGTTCGCCGGCGACGCCGAACCTGCCGACGATTGCCGAGTCAGGCTTGCCGGGCTACGAGGTCTATGAATGGAATGCATTCTTCGCGCCGGCCGGCACACCGGCTGACATCATCGAGCGGATGCAGCGCGAGACGGCGCGCGCGCTCGCCACGCCAGAGGTACGCGAGCGCCTCGCCGCGCTCGGCGCAGAGCCGGTCGGCAGCACGGCGACTGAACTGGAAAAATTTCGCCGCGTCGAACTCGATAAATGGGCGGCGCTGATCAAGCGCGCTGGGATTAAATCCGAGTAGTGTCCGTGCATCAACCCGGCGCACATCGACCCGATTCGCATCAAGCAGACTAACCTCAACCAAAGTAGCCTCAACCAAACAGGAACCCGCATGGACCAACATCTCGGCTTTATCGGCCTCGGCAAAATGGGCGTGCCGATGGCCACGCGCCTGCTCGCGGCCGGCTATCAACTCACGGTGTACGACGTACGCCAGGAAGCAGTGGATGCGTTGGTTGCCAAAGGCGCCCGCGCAGCAGCTTCGCCGCAGGCGGTGGGCGCTGTGGCGGCTACCGTGCTGCTCAGCCTGCCGGAGCCGTCCATCGTGCGCCGCGCGGTACTTGATGCGGATGGTGTTGCTGCGGGCGGCGCAGCCAAAACCATCATCGA
The DNA here is from genome assembly GCA_043775155.1 of Burkholderiales bacterium. Lineage (GTDB taxonomy): Bacteria > Pseudomonadota > Gammaproteobacteria > Burkholderiales > JAEUOS01 > CANJDH01. The sequence continues at coordinate 4,802 of JAYVSR010000263.1, forward strand.
CCTCTCGACCACAGGTGCAGCAGCCGCACGCGAGATCGCCGCAGCGCTCGCCGTTAAGGGCATCAGCGCAGTGGACGCGCCGGTGAGCGGCGGCGTCTCCGGCGCAGTCAATGGCACGCTGGCAGTGATGGTGGCGTGTACCAAGCCACTCTTTGTTGAACTCGAACCGATGCTTAAGCACATTGGCCGGGTGTTCTTCATCGGCGAGAAACCCGGTATGGGCCAGACCATGAAACTTGCCAACAACCTGCTGTCGGCGACCGCGATGGCGGCGACGTCTGAAGCGGTGGCGTTCGGCGTCAAGGCGGGGCTCGATGCGGCGCAGATGATCGAAGTGATCAACGCCGGCAGCGGTCGCAACACGGCAACCGAAGCGAAATTCCCGAAAGCGATCTTGCCGCGCAGCTTTGACTTTGGCTTCACCACCGGCCACATGTTCAAGGACGTGCGTCTGTGTCTCGAAGAAGCCGACGCGGCCGATGTGCCGATGCCGGTGTCGGCGGCAGTACGCGATTTGTGGAAACGCACGTTTGACGAAATGGGTGGCGACTCCGACTTCACCACCATCGCGCAAGTGGTTGAGCGTAGTGTCGGGGTGAAGATCGGCAAGGCATAACGCTGCCCATCGCCGCTCGACATTTACGTGAAAACCCTTGGTGGGAGCCATTCTCCGCCGATTATTCAAAACTCCTTGGAGAGTGACGCGACGCCCTATTCCGGGCTCACGCCGGATGTCGTTCTCGACGCGCTTGAAGCGGCCGGCTTCGCCTGCAACCGCAGCTTGTTGACGCTCAACTCCTACGAGAACCGCGTTTATCAAATTGGCCTCGATGACGGGCCGCCGGTGATCGCCAAGTTTTACCGGCCCGGGCGCTGGAGCGATGCGCAGATACTCGAAGAGCACGCGTTTGTCACCGAATTGTTTGAGCGTGAAATTCCGGTGGTGCCGGCCATCGCGTTCGATGGCCGGCAAACCGTGCATCGCTTCAATGGCTTTCGCTTCTCGGTGTTTCCGCGCCACGGCGGCCGCGCGCCGAATCTCGACGACAAGGACGTGCTCGAATGGCTCGGGCGCTTTCTTGGGCGGATTCACGCGGTGGGTGCAATCAAACCGTTTTCGGAGCGCCCTGCCCTGACGCCGCAAACCTTCGGCGTCGACTCACGCGACTGGCTGCTGGAGCACGCGCTGATTCCGGCTGAATTGCGCGCCGCCTGGAGCAGCGTCGCCGACCACGCCCTCGATGACGTCGCCCAAGCCTATGCGCGCGCCGGCCGCATCAACTCGATTCGCCTGCACGGCGATTGCCACATTGGCAACGTGCTGTGGCGCGAGGGCAGCATCGATAAGAGCGCCAATGTTGCCCACCACAGCGGCGGCCCGCACTTCGTCGACTTCGACGACGCCCGCAACGGCCCGGCGATTCAAGACCTTTGGATGCTCTTCCCGTCCGACAAGATCGAGCGCAAACCCTTGGTGCAAGCCATTCTTCGCGGCTATGAAGACTTTTGCGAGTTCGACGACAACGAATTGCAATTGATCGAAGCGCTGCGCACCTTGCGCCTGTTGCACTACTCAGCGTGGATCGCGCGGCGCTGGAGCGACCCGGCGTTTCCCGCCGCTTTCCCTTGGTTCGGCACCGCGCATTACTGGCAGGATCGCATTCTCGAACTCAAAGAGCAGATCGCGATGATGGAAGGCGCATAGAACGGAGAGGCGCGCCCCCTCAACACACCATCAGAACAGCACCACGCTGCGGATCGACTCGCCCGAATGCATCAGGTCGAAACCCTTGTTGATGTCTTCGAGCGGCATCGTGTGGGTGATCAGATCGTCAATGTTGATCTTGCCATCCATGTACCAATCGACAATCTTCGGCACGTCGGTGCGGCCACGCGCGCCACCGAAGGCGGTACCTTTCCAGGTACGCCCGGTCACGAGTTGAAATGGCCGCGTCTTGATCTCTTGCCCGGCGCCCGCCACGCCAATAATCACTGACATGCCCCAGCCGCGATGGCAGCATTCGAGCGCCTGACGCATCACTTCAACATTGCCGATGCACTCGAAGCTGTAGTCGGCACCGCCGCCGGTGATCTCGACGATATGCGCAACCACATCGCCGACGTCCTTGGGGTTAACGAAATGCGTCATGCCGAATTTTTCTGCCAGGCCTTTGCGCGCCGGATTCAAATCAACACCGACGATCATGTTGGCACCGGCGAGACGCGCGCCCTGCACCACGTTTAACCCAATGCCGCCGAGACCGAACACGACGACATTCGCGCCCGGCTCCACCTTCGCCGTGTTGATCACCGCGCCGATACCAGTGGTGACACCACAACCGATGTAGCAGACTTTGTCGAACGGCGCATCTTCACGAATTTTCGCCAGCGCAATTTCCGGCAGCACGGTGTAGTTGGCAAAGGTTGAGCAGCCCATGTAGTGATGGATTTTTTTGCCGCCAATCGAAAAGCGCGAGGTGCCATCCGGCATCACGCCTTTACCTTGGGTGCCGCGAATCGCCGTACACAGGTTGGTCTTCTGCGACAGGCAGCTCTTGCATTGGCGGCACTCGGGCGTGTAGAGCGGAATCACATGGTCGCCTTTTTTGAGCGTCGTCACGCCAGGGCCAACATCGACCACCACACCCGCGCCCTCGTGACCAAAGATCGCCGGGAACAGGCCTTCCGGGTCAGCGCCGGAGCGGGTGAATTCGTCGGTGTGGCAGAGGCCGGTGGCCTTGATTTCAATCAGCACCTCGCCGGCCCTCGGGCCGTCGAGTTGCACCGTTTCGATCACCAGGGGTTTGCCCGCTTCATACGAAACGGCGGCGCGTACATCCATTTAATTTCTCCTCAAGCTGTGGCGGTAGTGGATAAAACGGTGGCAGAGGTGGCGGCAACCGTGGCGGCAACTGCGGCGGCAACAGCCGCGTGCCGCCCGCGCTACTCCTTCACTGCGCCGGTCATCGCCGAGACATAGTGCTCAACAAAGAAAGCATACAAAATCACCAGCGGCAGTGAGCCGACCAGCGCCCCGGCCATCAGTGAACCCCAGCGGTATTGATCGCCATCGGTAAAGGCCGAGAGAATCGCCACCGGCACGGTTTTCTTCTCGGTCGAGTTGATGAAGGTGAGCGCGTAGATAAACTCGTTCCAGCACAGCGTCAGACAAAAAATCGCTGCCGAAATCAAGCCCGGCACGGCGAGCGGCAGCACGATGCGCACCAAAATTTGCCAGCGGTTGGCGCCGTCCATCAGCGCGCATTCTTCCAGCTCGTAGGGAATGGTCTTGAAATAACCCATCAACAACCAGGTGGAAAACGGAATCAGGATCGTCGGGTAGGTGAGGATCAACGCGAACGGCGTATCAAACAAACCGTACTGAAACACCACCGTCGAGAGCGGAATGAACAAGATTGACGGTGGCACCAGATAGGCGAGGAAAATCGCGCCGCCGACCCACTCCGCACCGCGATAGCGGATGCGCGTAATCGCGTAGGCAGCGAACACGCTGGCGATGATCGACAGGATCGTCGCCGACACCGCGATGAACATGGTGTTCCACAGCCACAGCGGATAGTCGGTCTTGAACAACAGATCGTTGATGTGCTCCAGCGTCGGGCTGAGGGTCCAGTAAGGATTGTGTTTATCGAGATCGAGCAAATGCTCTTTCGGTTTCACTGCGGTGATCACCATCCAGTAAAACGGGAACAGCAGCACGATGACGATGACCAAAAGCGGCAGGAACACACGTACCAGGCGCTGCGGCAGGCTGGTGAGGTAATCCATACCTTCACCGCTGGCGGTCTCTTTGGTAGAAATTTTGACGGCGTTCATATTGTTGTTCTCAGTCATTGTCCTGCCCCTGTTGCCATTTGCGCCGCTGCAAGCCGAACCACGACACCATGATCGCGGCCAACAAGAACGGCACCATCGCAGTCGATACGGCCGAGCCTTCGCCGATGCGCGAACCCAAAATGGCGGTGTTGTACGACATCGTCGCCATCAACTCGGTAGCCCCGGCCGGGCCGCCGTTGGTCAGCACTTTGATCAATTGAAAGTCGGTGAAGGTAAACAACACTGAGAACGTCATCACCACCGCGATGATCGGGGTGAGCAGCGGGTAGGTGATGCGCCAGAACAGCTGCCAGCGTGACGCGCCATCGAGCGTCGCCGCTTCGTAGAGCGACGGCGACACCGTTTGCAGACCGGCCAATAGGGTAATGGCGATGAACGGCACGCCGCGCCAGACATTGGCAAAGATCACCGAGAAGCGTGAGTTCCACGTGTCGCCGAGAAAATTGATGTTGCCGTCGATCCAACCCCACTTCTTCAGCGTCCACGAGATGATCGAAAACTGTGGATCAAACAACCACCAGAATGCGATGGCCGACAACACCGTCGGCACAATGAAGGGGATCAGCACAAACGCCCGGATCAGCGCCTTGAACGGCAAATTTTCGTTCAACAACACAGCGAGGTAGAGGCCGACGGCGAACTTGATCATGCTCGCCACAAGCGTATAGAAAACCGTAAAGAACACGGCCGTCTGAAATTTGCTGTCGCCGATGATCCACTCGTAGTTTTCGATGCCGACGAACTGGCCCGGATCACCGATGCGCGCATCGGTGAACGACAGCCAAATGCCGAGGCCGAGCGGGTAGACCAAAAACAAAATCAAAAACAACGCGGCGGGGAGCATGAACAAAAAGCCCAGCCAGTTGCGGTTGTTCCATAAATTATTTTTCATGCGACCTCATCACTTCTGACCAGCATTTGCCACTGCATCAAAACCAAACCGGCCGTTCCAGTCAATCCGGAGCGGCCGGTGCGCAGGTCTGTCGCGTTACTCAGGCATCCAGTGCCTAGCGATAAATCCGCTTCGCCTGCCGCTCAGCCACCGAGATCGCCTCCTTGATCGACGCGCGGTCGGTACACACCGACGCCACCATGTCGAGGATGACAAAGTCAGCCAGCGCCGATGCGGCTTTTTCGCCGACCGAACCGAGACCACCAGCGGTCAAGGTACGCTTGGCAACATCGCGCGCGACCGACAACTTCTTGTCGGTGGTCCACACCGGGTTGGCGTCGTAGGCGTTGAGCGGATGGGTCAGATAGCCCACTGCATCTTCGAGCCACTTGTTGTAGTTCTCGGCTTCGAGCGTGAAGGCGATGAAGGCTTTGCAGGCCTGCTGCGCTTTCGAGTACTTCATCACCATCATCGGGTAAGCGATGTGGAACTCGGTCGGCTTGCCCACCGGCCCGATCGGCCAGAGCGCATGGTTCATGTCCTCCATCACTTCCTTTGCCTTGGCATCACCTTTGGCAGCACCGGCTTTGGCAGCCGCGTAGATCGATACGCCATTGTTGGTGACCGACACCTGGCTCTCGAGGAATGCCTTGTTATTGAACGCATCGTTCCACGACGCCGTGCCGGAGACGAAGGTGTTCGACAGTTCCTTGCAGTACTCCAGCGCCTTCACGGTCTCGGGCGAACTAATGATCACCTTGTCTTTGGCGTCAACCAAGTTGGCACCGTGCGACCAGAGCGCCCAATGCACCCATGCATTGCCGTCACCCGAGGCGCGGCCCAGGGCGAAACCACCCGGCACCGACTTGGCCTTGAGGTTTTTCATCAAGTCGAGAAAGCCGGCCGTGTCTTTCGGAATTTCCTTGAAGCCCGCCTTTTCGATCATGCTCTGGCGGTAGTTGATGACGTTGCCGTTATAAGCCACCGGAATCGCGATCCACTTGCCGTTCGACTTGCCATAGGTTTCGGCAGTCGGCACCCAGCCGCCGTATTTTTTTCCGAGATAAGCAGCGACGTCGCTCACGTCCGACACCTTGGAGGGGAACAGATGCGGCAGCGAATACAGGCCCCAAAACAGGTCCGGGCCCTGGCCAGTGTTGGCGGCGACCGAGGCTTTGGGCTGCACGTCGTCGAGCGACTCGTTCAACACTTTGACTTCGACGCCGGTCGCCTTGGTGAACGCTGCCACCAGCGCCATGAATGCATCCTCTTCGGCCTGCACAAAGCGCTTCCAGCGCAACAGTTGAATCTTCGCGCCCTTTTCCGGCTTGAACGGTGAGGCTTGCGCCCAAGCAGCGGCGAAGGTGGCCAGATTGGCGCCTTCAAGTGCGGCGGCAGTGCCGATGGCGGCACCGGTGCCAGATTTTAAAAACTTGCGACGAGTGAAATGAACCATGTTTGTCTCCTAGCTTTTGTGTAGAGGGGGATGGATGACTACTGATTACGTGCCGTACTGTTAAAAAAAATGAAACCCGATAAAACTGGCAACGCGATGATACCGCCGCGCCAGCGCCGGACCCAGGCGCTCAAGCCGCCAGGCGCGCTCCGGTGGCCGCATCAAACAAATGCGCGCGCGACGCATCCGGCTTCAAGCGAATCGTCGCCCCCGGTTTGAAGTCATGCCGCTCGCGAAACACCGTCGTCACTTCGACACCGGCGATTTTGGAAAACACCTGCGTATCGGCGCCAGTCGGCTCGACCACTACCACTTCAGCGGCCACCCCGTCGGTGCCAGTGGCAATGTCGATATGCTCGGGACGCGAACCGTAGACCACTTTCTGCCCCTCAGTCACACTGCCCGCTTTGGCATTGGTTGGCAGCGGCAGCAGCAAGCCGCCATCGAGTTCCACCTGATTGCCCTTGACGGTGCCGGGCAAAAAATTCATCGACGGTGAGCCGATGAAACCAGCGACGAACTGATTCGCCGGATAGTCGTAAAGCTGCAAGGGCGAGCCAGTCTGCTCGACAATGCCATCGCGCATCACGACGATCTTGTCGGCCATCGTCATCGCCTCGATCTGATCGTGGGTGACGTAAATCGAGGTCGTCTTCAAACGCTGATGCAGTTCCTTGATCTCGGTGCGCATCGCCACGCGCAGCTTGGCATCGAGGTTGGACAGCGGCTCGTCAAACAAAAACACCTGCGGGTCACGCACGATGGCGCGGCCCATCGCTACGCGCTGGCGCTGGCCGCCGGAGAGCTGACGCGGATATCGTTCGAGCAACGAGTTGAGACCGAGAATCCCGGATGCCTTGCTGACCCGCTCTTCGATAAACGCCTTGTCTTTTTTCGCCAGCATGAGCGAGAAGGCCATGTTGTCGCGCACCGTCATGTGCGGATACAGCGCGTAGTTCTGAAACACCATCGCGATGTCGCGCTCTTTCGGCGGCATGTTGTTGACGACTTTAGAACCAATACTGATGTCGCCGCCGGAGATTTCTTCCAGGCCCGCGATCATCCGCAACAGGGTTGATTTGCCGCAGCCGGAGGGGCCAACCAACACGCAAAACTCGCCGTCGGCAATATCGACCGAGACGCCCTTGATGATGTGGGTTTGGCCAAAATACTTTTGCACTTGGCTGATCGTGACCGATGCCATGATTACTCCTGAAAAATGACGCTACAGGCGCCGCAAACACGACTGTCGCCAGTTGTTGTTATACAAGTGATACCGAGAAGTATTTTCGCAGCGATGCGTACATTGCAGCAAGCTGCGCCGCAACATTTCACCCGCCACTATTCCATCCAGAGTGTCACGCTGCGGACGGCCCGAATGAACGCAAGCTCTCGCGCCCAACAAAGCGCGCACCACTCGCCTCTTCAATCCGGATTGCCTCATTCCACTTCGCCATCCGCTCGGAGCGCGCGAACGAACCGACCTTCAATTGCCCGGCGTTCCAGCCAATCGCCAGATGCGTGATCGTCACGTCTTCGGTTTCGCCGGAGCGCGCCGACACCAGCGCCGTCATGCCCGCCTGCCTGGAGGCGTCGAGCGCGGCTTTGGTTTCCGTCACCGTGCCGGCCTGGTTGAGTTTGATCAGCGCGCTATTGACGGCCTTGATGTTCGCTGCGTGTGCGACTCGCGCGGCGTTGGTCACCAGATAGTCGTCGCCAATGATCTGCACCCGCGCGCCGAAGCGGCGGGTGAATTCGATCAGCCCAGCTTCGTCGTCTTCCGCCAGCGGGTCTTCGATCGACACGATGGGGTAAGCGTCGAGCCATTTGCCGAGCATGTCGATGAGTCCGCTGGTGTCGAGCCGACGTTTCTCCAGACCCAATTCGTATTGACCGTTCGATCCGAATTCGGACGCGGCGATGTCGAGCGAGATCGCCATGTCGCGATGGGCGAAGCCCGCTTGGTCAATCGCGCGGGTGAGCATTTCGAGTGCCTCTTCATTGGCGTTGAACACCGGCCACCAGCCGCCTTCGTCTGCAACTCCGGCGAGTTTGCCTGCGTCTTTCATCAACGCGCCAGCAGCCAGATACACCTCGGCGGTCATCTCCATCGCTTCGGCGAACGTCTTCGCACCGAGCGGCATGACCATGAAATCCTGAATATCGACGCGCCGCCCGGCATGCGCGCCACCGCCGAAAATCTGGATTTCGGGTAGCGGCATCGAGACGGGGCGTCCTTCTGAAACCCGCTCCCAGAGCGCCTGTCCGGCCGATTTCGCAGATGCGTGCAGGGCAGCGATGCTGACCGCTACCGTAGCGTTGCCGCCCAGACGCGCCTTATTCGGCGTACCGTCCAGTGCGATCAAGGCCTGGTCAAGTCCGGCTTGATCGTGTGCGTCGCAGCCTTTGAGCCGAGCGGCGATTTCTCCATTCACGTTAGCCACCGCGCGCTGAACGTCCAGACCACCTTGCTTGGTGCCACCATCGCGCAGGTCAATCGCCTCACGCGAGCCGCGTGAGGCGCCGGCCGGCGCGATGCCGCGCCCGACGCTGCCATCATCGAGCGTGATTTCCGCCTCGACCGTCGGCCGACCGCGCGAATCCCACACGCGGCGCGCCGCCACCTTCGCAATTGCACTCATTCGCCCCCCATCCTCATTCCACACCACCCCTCATTCGACGCCCATCAACTGCGCCCATGCATCACGCACCTCGTCGAGAAAATGCGGCGGGTTCAGAAGGCGTGGCAACGCAAACTTGCGCACCAGATTTTTTTGCGCTTCATCCGCGATGTACTCAACCGGCGATTTGCCGTCGATGCGCGCCAGCAAAAGGCCAATCAACAACCGCGCAGTGCGGCCATCAATCGAGTAGGTGGTCTCCCACGACACCTGATTCATGTACTCGTTGTAGAGCGCGTCAAAGCATTCCATGTAGCGCGCCGCATGTTGCGGCCGCCATAAACACTTGAGGAGCAGATGATTCAGTGCGAACGCGAAATCAAACGCCGGGTCGCCGTACCACGCGCACTCGGCATCGAGAAAAACCGGCTTCGATCCGCTTGCGCTAGCGCGAACCAGAATATTTTTCGGACTCACATCGCCATGCACCAGCGCCCGCTTGTTTTGCTGCGTCACCTGCACCAGATGTTGCAAGGCCGGCGCGGCCTCAGGATGCTTTTCCCCCGCCGCCACGAGATAGGCCTCGAGGCGAATCGGATAAAAAATATGATCCGTGGCAAACCGCGCGGCAACCGCCTCATCGCCAGCCGTCGCCGCATGAATCCGCCCGATGCCGCGCCCCACTTCGGCGGCAAAATCAGGATCAATGTCGCCGTCGCGCAACTGCGCTTTCCAGATTGGAAACTCGGCCGGTGCCAGGTACTCCATCGCAAACCACCCGTCAGCAGAATGATCCGTCAGCACCTGCGGCACGCAATCCGGCGCGACGCCCGCCGCCAGCTTCAGCCACGCCACTTCACTGGCGTTGCGCTCGATTGGCGCGCGCCAGTCGGCAGCCACTTTGAGCTTGGGCAGCGCGCGCTTGATGCAAAATTTTTCGATGCCAGAGCACACCAGCGAGATGTCGGACGACACTCCACCAGTCAGCGGCTCGATCACGATGCCCTCGCCAGCCTCACACAAGCCAGCGCGCACTAGCTCTTCCTTCAAGTCACTCATGCAACACGCCTCTCCGCCACGACTGCCACCCCAGCGCGACAGCCACACTGGCAACACTCGCCAGCGCCCCGCCAATGAACGCGGGCCATGCACCGAGCGGCTCGATCAACATCGCAAACACGCAAAAATACGGCACAAAGCCGAGCAGGCCGGTCAGAAACCCCTTGAGCAGCTTGATCGTCGCGCTCTCGCCGTAGAGATACAGCGTAAACACCGGCAGCACCGAAGCGGTGATCGGAAAACTCAGCAACATACCGGAGACGCGCGGGCCAAACATCTCTGCGCCAATCATCACGGTCGCGGCAATCGCCAGCGCCGCCAGCATGCGCACGACAATTTCCGACGCCGGGATACGCGGCACGCCGGCGATGCCACGGATACGCGGCATCAAGCATGCGGCGAGCAGCATTGCCCCCAGCGCCAGCGCGCCACCCCAGGCGCTCTTGCCCAAGGCGCTCTCGCCCAACGCGCTCTTGATCACCCAACCGCTGAGCAGCCACTGGGTCGCCACGCAGCCGATCCACGCGCAAGACAAGCAAATCGCCCAATGAAACTTGCGTGGCAACTGCAAGCGCGCGAGCCACGCATAGATCAGGCAATGCACACCCATCGCCGGGGCTGCGGCCATGGTGAACCACGCAGTGTCGGCGACAAACTCCCGCGGCGCACTGAATGACAGAAACAGCACGATCGGTGCGGCGATCAGCGGAAAGCCGCTGATCAAGCCCGAGACCCGATGCCCCCAGCGCCGCCCGGCATAGCTCGCCAGCCAGATGACTACGGGTACCGCAATGAGCTTGACTGCGATCATTGGCGGGAACGCCAGCGGCCATCGCTCGCGGCAGCAACTGCCTCTGTACAAAGCAGGCGAAGACGCATCATCATCTGCGCTTGCAACTACTTCGGTGCCGACCGATTTCCCACCACCACCGGATAATCCGGCCGCCCGTTCTTGATCCACGAGACGATGTTCTGCGCGGCTTTGGTACGCATTTCAATCTGCGCCTCGGTCGTATAAAACGCCGCGTGCGGGGTGATCAACACGTTCGGCGCTTTCAACAACGGCGAGTCTTGCGGGATCGGCTCTTTCGGCAACACGTCCAGACCGACGCCTTCAAACTTGCCGACGCGCGCAATCAAGTCGTCGATGTTGATCACCGCGCCACGCGCGGTGTTGACCAGCACGGAACCGGGCTTCATCAGATCGAGCAGGCGCGCATTGACCATGCCGCGGGTCTCGTCGTTCAGCGGCGTGTGGATCGAGATCACGTCGGCTTCGCGGAACAGTTGTTCCTGGCTGACCGGCTTGACGTAAGGCGCGAAGTCGCCATCGATGCGATGCGGATCGCACGCGATGGTGCGGCCAAACATGGTGTGGGCGAAATAGGCGAAGCGGCTGCCGATGCGGCCATAGCCGAGCACGCCAACTGTCAACCCGGCCAGGCGGCGCGGCGCGCCAATGGCGTGGGCGTCCCAGCCGCCGGACGACAACTGCCGGTTGTACTGCGGCAGATGGCGCAGCGCCGACAGCACCATCGACAGCGCATGGATCGCTACTTCCGACGAGCCGTAGTCCGGCGAGTTGGCAACCCAGACGCCGTGCTTCGCCGCATCCGCCGTGTTGATCGAATCAAAGCCGACGCCAATCCGGCTGCACAGGCCAATCTCGGGCCGCGCGCGGAACACTTTGTCGCCCACCTGCGCATAAGTGATGAGCAGCGCGGCGCAACCTTCCGACTCGCGGATCACGTCGTCTTCGGTCTTGCATTGCGCGACCTTGAGTTCGATCCCGGCCTCAGCAAAAAATTTTCTCTCCAGCCCGATCTCGGGCATGCGGGTGTCGGTGAACAGCACTTTCATCTTGACTCTCCAGAACGTTGCGCAGAAATTTTTAAAACGGCGGCAAGACTACCCTATTTACAACTTGTTTCAAACGCAGGCTGCTTGCAACAACCCTGATACGCGTTGAGCTTGGTGCAGGGCTAAACTTGTTACAAAACCAAACGCACGCAAAAAACGAACGCAACATCAGCTGCACATCAAATAAAGGCGAGAGCACACCATGAGCCAGCAAAAACGCAAAATCCTCATCGTTGACGACGACGCACGTCTGCGCGACCTGCTGCTGCGCTACCTCGGCGAACAAGGCTTCGCCGCCCAGACCGCGCCCAACGCGCAATTCATGGACAAGCTGCTCGACCGCGAGTTGTTTGACCTCATCGTGCTCGATCTGATGATGCCGCAAGAAGACGGTCTGTCGATCTGCCGCCGCCTGCGCGCGACCGGCAACAAAACGCCGATCATCATGCTCACCGCCAAGGGCGAAGAGGTGGATCGCATCGTCGGGTTGGAAATGGGTGCCGATGATTATTTGCCCAAGCCGTTCAATCCACGCGAGTTGGTCGCGCGCATCAGCGCCGTGCTGCGCCGCGCGGCCGAGTCTGGCCCCCCGGCTGCGCCGACTGCCGAAAACGAGACCGTCAGCTTCGGCCCGTATGCGTTGAATCTCGCCACCCGCAGCATGACAAAGGATGGTGCGAACATGACGCTCACCTCGGGCGAATTCTCGGTGTTGAAAGTGCTGGTCAAGCATGCGCGCAAACCGCTATCGCGCGACAAGCTGATGGAACTGGCGCGTGGCCGCGAGTACGACGTCTTCGACCGCGCCATCGACGTACAAATTTCGCGCCTGCGCAAACTGCTCGAACCTGATCCGGCAACGCCGCGTTACATTCAGACGGTGTGGGGCTTCGGCTACGTGTTCGTGCCGGACTGACGCCATTTGCTTTCCTGATTAAATGGCCGGTTGAATGAAGCCGGACCCCATTTAATTTCATGCGCCTGCTACCTCGCTCTCTCCTCTGGCGTACCTTCGCCGTGATCTCGCTGGCCTTGATTGCCGCCATCGGCATCGGCATCGGCCTGTTGCAACTTTACGAACGCGAGCCGCGCGCACACACGGTCGCGCAGCAAATCGCCGCCATCGTCAATCTCACGCGCGCTGCGCTGGTCAGTTCGCGCCCCGAAGCGCGCGGTTTTTTGATGCGTGAAATCGCCGCCACCGAGCAGGTGGAAATTTATCCCGCCGAAGCGGGCGAGACGCTGGAGGCGTGGCCGGTGACGCCGCTGGCGCGTCGCGTCGCTGAACTCGCGCGTCTTGAACTGGCGCGCGATCAGTCGGGGGACGTGACGCGCTTTGCCAGTACACGCAATGGTGCCGCCGGGCTGTGGGTCAGCTTTCGGATTGACGATGATGAATACTGGGTACGCATGAACCGCGAGCGCATCGAACAGCCGTTCCCGTGGGACTGGGTGGTGTGGGGCTTGATCGGTGTGCTGCTCACCCTGCTCGGCACTTGGGTGGTGGTGGTGCGCATCACCCAGCCGTTGCGCGCGCTGGCGGACGCAGCTCAAGAGGTGGGGCGCGGTCTCACGCCCGCTCCCCTGCCCGGCCACAGCACGCGTGAGATCACCGACGTGGCGAACGCGTTCAACCAGATGACGCAAGACTTGAAACGCCAGGAAGAGAACCGCGCTCTCGTGCTAGCCGGTATCTCGCACGATCTGCGCACGCCGCTGGCGCGCCTGCGCCTCGGTGTCGAGATGAGTGGCGACAGCGGCTTGCGTGACGGCATGGTCGCCGACATCGAGCAGACGGATCAGGTGATCGGCCAGTTTCTCGACTTCGCACGCTCTGGGCGCGACGACAGCACGCTGACCGAAACCGAACTCGACTTGAGCGAACTGGCGCACGAACTGCACACGCACTACACCAGCCTCGGCCACCATGTCACGCTCGATGCACCGGTGCCGGTGTATGCCAACCTGCGCCCCGCCGCACTCAAACGCGCTGTGATCAACTTGATCGAAAATGCCCTGCGCTACGGCGGCGCGCATCCCGAGATCGGCCTGCGAGTGGCTCCCACCAATGGTTTCGAGGTGATTGAGGTGTCTGACCGCGGCCCCGGCATTCCACTCGATCAAGCCGAGCGCTTGAAGCAACCGTTCACCCGCTTCGACGCCGCGCGCGGCAGCGCTGACGGCACCGTGGAGGGCCAACAAGGCGGCTCCGGCTTGGGGCTGGCCATCGTCGACCGCATCGTGCGGCAGCATGGCGGCAGCTTTGATCTGCTGCCGCGCGATGGCGGCGGCCTCACGGCGCGCATTACACTCCCGCCCCAGCGCCCGCTGCCACACCACAATCCTCACTCACCATCGAAAGAACCCGCATGAGCTTTGTCCTCTACGAACAATCCGGTGCCGTCGTCACCCTCACCCTGAACAACCCGGACGAGCGCAATGCGCTCTCAAACCAATCGCAGTGGGATGAAATCGTCGCCGCTTGCGAGCGCATCGGCCGCGATGCGGCGATCAAGGCAGTGATCCTCACCGGCGCTGGCAGCGCGTTTTGCGCCGGCGGCAATGTCAAAGACATGCGCGACAAAAAAGGCATCGCCGGTGGCACGCCGTATCAAATCAGCGAGGGCTATCGCAACGGCATTCAGCGGATTCCACTCGCACTCTACAAACTCGACGTCCCCACCATCGCTGCCGTCAACGGCCCGGCGATTGGTGCGGGCTGCGACCTGGCCTGCATGTGCGACATTCGCATTGCCTCGTCGAAAGCCAAGTTTGCCGAGAGCTTCGTCAAGCTCGGCATCATCCCCGGCGATGGTGGCGCATGGCTGCTGCCGCGCACTGTGGGCATGTCGAAGGCGGCAGAGCTGACCTTCACCGGCGACACCATCGACGCCACTGAAGCCGAACGCATCGGCCTCGTTTCACGCGTCGTCGCACCAGAAAATTTGCTCACCGAAGCCCGCGCCCTGGCCGAACGCATCGCCGCCAACCCCGCGCCCGCACTGCGCATGGCCAAGCGCCTGCTGCGCGAAGGCCAGCACACCCGCCTCGACTCATTGCTCGAAATGTCGGCGGCGTTTCAGGCCTTGGCGCATCACACCGCCGAGCATGCGCAGGCGGTGGATGGGTTTCTCGCTGCACAGGATGCGGCACGGGCGAAGAAAAAGTAGAAGAGTCAGGCACCGCGCATTTCGCCAAGCGAACCGGAGCGAACCGGAGCGAACAAGCGCGGATAAGCACGAACAAGCGAGGACAAGCGCCGCCTGGCGTCAGTTTTCAGGCAGCGCGAATCTCTTCGAGCATGCGCGGATGCCGGTCGAGCAACTTCAGCAACTTCACCAGCGCAACCGGGGGAATGGTCTTGCCATTCTCGTAGCGTGAAAACGCATTTACACCACCGCCAAAAATATCCGCAGCTTCGCGCTGGCCGAGACGCAATTTTTTACGCACCGTCGCGATGAACCCCGGATCAACCGCGCTGGCATTGACTTGTTTGTTGAACGCCAGCATTGCAGCGCTCACCCGCGCTGACTCGTCCAGGTCGAGAACACTTTCATCACAGGCGGCGCACACGTCACCGGCGACCTTGGCAATCACCATCGACTCGCCCTTGTAGGTATAGGGCAAGTTGCGCGTTTTTTTTGCCAGCGCCCGCGCGCCACAGTTTGGACAGATTGATTTCGACGATTTCGAAGGGGAAACCAGTTTCATGCTCATTTCTTCTTAAACGAGACGATCAACACGTCGTCAATCACGGTCAACTTCAAATAGATCACAGCCGCGTGTGTTGCGGCGTGATAAACATCCTGCCAAACGGTGTGATCTTGATGCGTGGTCATGCTTTTGTAAAAATCCTTCGCCGTCAAGCCGCGCACCACTTCAAGAATTTGGGTGGAGTCAAATCCAAGTCGCGCACCGTCTGACAGCGCCGCAGCGGTGATGCGCACGTTGCCTGCATCAAGCTGCAATTTCACCATCCTCAGCTTGCAGTGAGGCGTGCCTTTTTCCATTGCGCGATTCTAACCTGATTGGTTATTGGCGAGATCACTCAAACGTAATCTTCGCGTCCTTGATCGTCTTGCCCCACTTGGCGATCTCGGCGCGGATGTAGCCCGAAAACTCCTCGCTGCTGCCGCCCTGCGGCTCACCGCCGGTGGCGATGATCTTGTCGCGAATATCGGCCGCGACCAGCGCGCGATTTGTGTCGGCGTTGATCTTCGCCACGATCTCTTTCGACGTGCCGCCCGGCGCAAACAGCCCATACCAGTTGGTCGCCTCAAAGCCGGGAATCGTCTCCGCCATCGTCGGCACTTCAGGCAATTGCACGGTGCGCTTGAGGGTGCCGACGGCAATCGCCTTCAAACGCCCGCCCTTGATGTGCTGGAGCACCGTCGGCATGGTGTCCATGTTCACGTCGATCTGCCCGGCGATCAAATCGACCACCGCCTGGCCGCTGCCCTTGTAAGGCACATGCAACAGATCAGCGCCAGTCTGA
>JAYVSR010000264.1:0-11423 GCA_043775155.1 Burkholderiales bacterium
CCACAGGCGCGCCAACATGATGATCAATTCGGCATCGACATCCGGCCCGGCAAAACCGAGTGCCTCAACATCGATTTGGTGAAACTGGCGATAGCGCCCACGCTGCGGACGCTCATGGCGGAACACCGGCCCAAGACTAAAGACGCGGCGCGGGCCGTTGTACAGCAGGTTGTGTTCAGCCACGGCACGCACGATGCCGGCGGTGAACTCAGGCCGCATGGTCAGCTCATCACCATTCAAACGGTCGGTAAAGCTGAACATTTCTTTCTCGACAATATCCGTCGCCTCGCCGATGCCACGCCGGAACAGCGCGGTTTGTTCAAGTATTGGGGTACGCATATTGCGATAGCCATAGGCGGCAAACCATGCGGCGAGCCGGCGCTCCAATGCCTGCCAAAGCGCAGCGTCCTCGGGCAACAGATCATTCATGCCCTTGACCGCTTGCAGTTTTTGGATTTTTGATTCGCTCATGCCGAAGGGTTCAGTGTGGCATTCACATCGCAGCCGAGGCGTTGGCGCGATAGGTACGCTCGACGTAATCATTGACGATGACTTGAAACTCTTTGGCAATATGCTCGCCCTTGAGAGTCACGGTCTTTTGACCATCCACATAGACTGGAGCGACCGGCGATTCGCCAGTACCTGGCAAGCTGATGCCGAGATTCGCGTGCTTCGATTCACCCGGGCCGTTGACCACGCAGCCCATCACCGCAACCCGCATTTCCTCGACGCCCGGATGACTGGCTTTCCACACCGGCATTTGATTGCGCAAGTAGCTTTGAATGTCAGAGGCCAACTCCTGAAACACCGTGCTGGTGGTGCGGCCACAGCCGGGGCAGGCAATCACCATCGGCGTGAAGGCACGCAAGCCCATGGTTTGCAAAATCTCTTGCGCCACCACCACCTCGCGGCTGCGGTCACCACCCGGCTCTGGGGTGAGCGAGACGCGAATCGTGTCGCCAATCCCCTCTTGCAGCAGCACTGCCATTGCTGCCGTCGATGCGACAATGCCCTTGGATCCCATCCCCGCTTCGGTCAGCCCCAAATGCAATGAATAGTCACAGCGCCGCGCCAGCTCGCGATACACCGCGATTAAATCCTGCACGCCACTGACCTTGCACGACAACACGATTTGATCGCCCGGTAAGCCCAACGCTTCGGCGCGCTTCGCGCTCGAAATTGCCGAGGTGATCAACGCTTCACGCAACACCGCGTCGCCCGCCAATGGCTGCGCCAGCTTGGCGTTCGCATCCATCATGCGTGCTGCCAGCTCCTGATCAAGGCTACCCCAGTTCACGCCAATTCGCACCGGCTTCTGGTAGCGGCAGGCAATCTCTATCATCTGGGCGAAGTTGTCTTCATGCTTCGCGCCCTTGCCGACATTGCCAGGGTTAATGCGATATTTCGACAAGGCTTCAGCGCAGCCAGGATACTGAGTCAATAATTTGTGGCCGTTGAAGTGGAAGTCTCCCACCAGCGGCACGTTGATATCCATTTTGTCGAGCTGGGCGCGTATCGCCGGCACCGCCGCTGCGGCCTCAGCCGTATTGACCGTGATGCGCACGATCTCTGAACCGGCGCGCGCCAGTTCCTTGACTTGAATCGCCGTCGCCAGAATGTCCGCTGTGTCGGTATTGGTCATCGACTGCACCAATATCGGCGCGCCGCCGCCAATCGCAACGCTGTGGCTACCGTAGCTGATATTGGTGCGCCGGCTGGCGCGTTTTGCTGAGGCAATCATGACCATCTGTCAATCTGCGTCACTTCAGTTGCAGGCGCGCAACCGACACCTTGATGTAAGGCGTCAAATCGACTTCCTGTCCACGATAGAACAGCTTGACGTCCTTAGCGTTACCAATCACTACGTCGAACGGCGCTTGACCGTCAGCCCAGCGTTCCGCTCCCGACTTTGCCGTGCTTGAATACACCACTTCGCCGTTCGCCTGCCTGATCTCGGCCCAAGACTCCGCGCCGAACACCATCCGCAGCTTGCCGCTCGTTGCCAATACAACATCGGCTAGCGGTGTGGCGCTGGTGGTGTCAGGCGGGACGATTTCGGCGTGTGGTTGTGGAAGCGGCATCAGCCGCTCGCCGTTGTTCAGAATAACGCCATTCTGAACCGGGGCGAGTATGGCCGACACAACCGCCCCTGGCGCTTCGCCTTTGGCCAGATCGCGCTCGGACGCCACGGCTGTGTCCGCCGCTGGCGCAGCACTTGATGCAGGGGTGACATTTCGCTTGACCGCCGAAGGTGCTTCCCAGTCATAAAGTGCGTATCCGCCAATTCCGCCGACGGCGAGCAACATACCCAGTACCCAAGGCCAGGCGCTGTTGTTACTGGCGGTCGCCGGCATGGCGGATGCGGAATAGGCGACCTGCTGTAACTGGAGCGTGCTCGGACCGCCTGCGGCAACTGATTGGCTTTCGAGCGACGCCACGAGTTCGCTCGGCTCCAGCCCCAGCAGCTTGGCATAGCCACGCACAAAGCCACGTTGAAATGTCAAGCTGGGCAGCGCATCGGCATTGCCGTCTTCCAGTGCCTGCACCTGACGCGGCGAGTATTTCAGCCGCTGCGCGACATCGGTAACGCTGAGTCCAGCACTTTCACGCGCGGCTTTGAGTCTTGCGCCAGCAGTGATAGGCGCATTCTCGAACGCGACAGCGGCAACTGGTTCCGGCGCAACTTCAGCGCCAAGAGGCGTTGCGGTTTCATCACTCATTCAAACTTTCCTTGTTGCAGCAGCAGGGCTTCCATGGAATTCGGGTAGCGGCGGCGCAATTGGGTGGCGTAACTCGCCTCAGATGCCCGATCGCCGCCTTTGCGTTCGATACGCAGAGCCAGCCAGAGCGATTCGGCGGAAGGATCAAAATTTTTGTTGATACGGTCAGCATAAAACCGCGCCTTTTCGACATCATTGCGCTTCAAGTAGAGGTCTCCCAAGCGCATCATCGTGGCCGGATTGGCCGGGTCAAGGGCAAACGCTTTGCGGAAGTAATCCTCAGCGCCCGCCTCGTCACCCATCCGCTGGGCGCACATGCCGGCGTTCAAATAAGGCTTGTAAGGCGTTGGGTAAAGCGGATCCTTGAGCGCCAAAAGAAAATAATTGAGCGACTCACGTTCGCGCTTGGTCTGGCACAGGAACCAGCCAAAATTGTTCAGCGTATCCGAATCATTCGGCGTCAAGGCCAGCGCACGCTTGAAGGCATCTTCCGCCTTAGCGTTCTCGCCGAGGTCCATGTTGATCAGGCCGAGCACGTTGTAGGCGGGTGAGTAATTCGAGTTCGAGTCAATCGCGCTGCGAATTTCTTCCAACGCCACCGCCATTTGGCCGCGCAAAAAATAATTGAATCCTAACTCGGTGCGCAGTCGCGCGCTCTCGGCGCGGTCGCCGCCCTGCTCCGAGGCGTTGCGCGCTGGCAACTGCTCGCCCGGTTGCTGGCGGGTGTTTTGGGCTGGATTAGGTCCAGGTGCCGCACACCCCACCACCAGCATTAGCAGTGCTGCTATCGCGGCACACTTCGCACCGCAGGCAGAAATTGAATTCGAACCAGTGGTCATGTGAATTCCCTTTAACGTCATACCTTCAGGCTACTGCCGCTGATGCAGCAGCGCTCCCGCTGGCGCGATGAATCCGCACCACCCGGTTGGTACGATCTTGCACTTCGCCCGCCAATTGGCCGCAGGCCGCAGCGATGTCGTCACCGCGGGTCTTGCGCGTGGTGGTAACAATACCGGCTTCAAGCAATACTTCCGCAAACGCACGCACCCGACTCGGATCAGAACGCTTGAACTGAACCAGCGCCCCACCAACGGAAAACGGGTTGAACGGAATCAGGTTGAATTTACACGGTACATCACGCGTCAGGGCGATCAGTTCACGCGCCTGCGCCGGCGCATCGTTCACGCCATCAAGCATGATGTATTCAAAGGTAACGAAATCGCGCGGCGCTTTGTCCAGATAGCGCAGGCACGCCGCCATCAAATCACGCAACGGATATTTTTTGTTCAACGGCACCAGAGTGTCGCGCAAACGGTCATTCGGTGCATGGAGTGATACGGCCAAGGCCACCGGACAGGTGTCACGCAGGCGATCCATCATCGGCACCACGCCCGAGGTCGAGAGCGTGACGCGACGGCGCGACAAGCCGTAGGCGTTGTCGTCGAGCATCAGTCTCAGCGCCAGCAGCGTGTTGTCGAAATTGAGCAGCGGCTCGCCCATGCCCATCAGCACGACATTGGTGACAGGGCGCAGAGGTGCCGCGCCGTCGCTCTCGTCCGCGCCCCTGGCTGGGTTCACGCCGCCCGCCCGCGCTGCCGTGCGCGGCGTACTGCCAGCAGCCCGCAACAGGCTGTTGGCCGTCCATAACTGGCCGATGATTTCGGCCGTCGTAAGATTGCGCGAAAACCCCTGCTTGCCGGTCGAGCAAAACGCGCAATCGACCGCACATCCTGCTTGCGTCGAAATGCACAAAGTACCGCGGTCTTCCTCGGGAATGAATACCGCCTCAACCGCATTGCCCTGCCCAACATCGAGAAGCCACTTGCGCGTGCCGTCGCGTGCCACGTGATCGCTGATCACCGCAGGTACGCGAATCTCGGCATCTGCCGCAAGCTTTTCCCGCAACGACTTCGCCACATCGGTCATGTCCGCAAAGCCGGACACAAACCGCTGATGCATCCAGTGTGACACCTGCCGCGCGCGAAACGGCTTTTCGCCGCGCACGGCAAACCACGCAGCGAGTCCCTCACCGTCGAAGTCAAGCAGGTTGGTAGTCACGTAGGTCTCTGGACGCGTGCAGCGCGTAGGATGCCGTTTACCGGACAGTTAGGGAGGGGATCGACGTTTAACGCGAGTAAACGTTCAGCGCCGGAAAGAAATAAGCGATCTCGCCTTTGGCCGTGTCAGCCGCGTCTGAGCCGTGTACGGCGTTGGCGTCGATGCTGTCAGCAAAGTCAGCGCGGATCGTACCGGCGGCTGCTTTTTTCGGATCGGTCGCGCCCATCAGGTCGCGATGTTTCAGGATCGCGCCCTCGCCTTCGAGCGCCTGCACCATCACCGGGCCGGAGATCATGAAGCTCACCAGGTCTTTGAAAAACGGCCGCTCTTTGTGTACTGCGTAGAAACCTTCGGCTTCGGCCTGGGACAGGTGCATCATGCGCGCAGCGATCACTTTGAGACCAGCGTCTTCAAAGCGTTGATAAATTTTGCCGATCACATTTTTTGCGACTGCGTCGGGCTTGATGATCGAGAGGGTACGCTCGATGGACATAGCTGAAAAACTCCAAATAAATTAAGGTTTTGGGACGGGAAATTCAACCTGAAAGTATAACAAATTTACCCTCTTCCGTCACCTGTTGCACGTCGCTGAATCGCCCCATAGCGAAGGCGCGGCGAGCGGCTAATCGAGCAGCAGCACACCTTTTTTGCGCCGCACAGTGCGTCCTTCATGCGGCCAGGCCAGGCGTGTGTCATTGCTGCTGTCGCCCACTGCTTTGACCAGCGCGGCCAGGCGCGCTTCAGATGGATGGCGCAGGGCGGCCAGTTCAAGCCAACGGCGCAATGCATTTTTTAGACGCGCAGTGTCAAGGCGCTTGAGCGCCGCAACGTCAAGTTCAACAGAAGCGGATGCAGTACCAGCCGCGACGTCCGCTGCGACATCCAGCGCCATATCCGCCGCCGCAATCAGCCCTCCGGGCGGCAATCGCGCCCGCGCCAGATCTGCATCGGCCAACGCCGCGATCAGCCCGGCTGCCTCGGCTTGATGGCGCGCGGCGCGCGCAAGAGCCGCCACCGGCGCGGGAAACGCCTCCGCCACGAGCGGCAGCAAGCGTTTCCGCACAAAATTACGCTTGAAGCGAGGGTCTTGATTGCTCTCGTCTTCAATCCATACGAGCTGATGCCGCTCTGCGTACTGCTCAAGCTCGATGCGGCTACAAGAAAGTAGCGGCCGCCATAGAAGAGTTTGGCTAAGACCGTTGGTGGACAAGGGCTTCAGCGGAGGCATGCCAGCCAGTCCCTTGGGCCCGGCACCGCGCAACAATTGCAGCAGCAAGGTTTCGGCCTGGTCGTTGGCATGATGCGCGAGCGCGATGACATCGGCCGTCGCGAGCGCAAACGCGGCGTAGCGAGAACGGCGCGCTTCTTCTTCCAGGCTAGTACCCGGCGCAAGACTCACTGTCACATGTCGTACCGTGAGCGGAATCGCCAAGTCCTTGCACACCCGGCGGCAGTGCCGCGCCCAAGCATCAGCATTTTTGCTCAGGCCGTGGTGCACATGCAAGGCGCTGAGCACGATCGACTCACGCGCCGACACGTGCGCTAGCTGATGCAGCAGAACGGTGGAATCGATGCCGCCGGAAAACGCCACGCAAATTCGCGGTAGGACGGCGTCCTTCGGCGCTGATCTGCGCGGCACCTGGTTGCTGACGCGTGGAATACGCACTCTGGCACGGCCCGCACCGGCGGCGGCAGCTGCGCCCGCAGCGGCCTTAAGCGGTCTGTTCCTCAAACTTGCCGTACCGCATAAAACGTTGATAGCGGGTTTCGAGAAGCGTGCAGAGCGGCACGTCAGCGAGCTGTCGCAAGGAATCGGCCAGCACTTTTTTAAGCGACACCACCATTGCTGCCGTGTCACGGTGTGCACCGCCCGGCGGCTCGGCCACGATTTTGTCGATCAACCCCAGCGTTTTCAGCCGTGGCGCGGTGATACCCAGGGTCTCCGCCGCTTCCGGCGCCTTGACGGCGCTCTTCCACAGAATCGATGCGCAGCCTTCGGGGGAAATCACCGAGTAAGTCGAATATTGCAGCATTAAAACCTGGTCACCCAGCGCGATGGCGAGCGCACCGCCCGAGCCACCTTCACCGATCACCGTCGTAATGATCGGCACGCCGAGCTCCGCCATCGCATAAAGGTTATGCCCGATTGCCTCCGATTGTCCGCGCTCTTCCGCGCCGATGCCCGGGTAGGCGCCAGGCGTATCCACAAATGTGAATAGCGGCAGTTTGAATTTTTCTGCGGTACGCATCAGCCGCAGCGCTTTGCGATAACCCTCGGGCCGCGGCATACCGAAGTTGCGATAGCCACGCTCTTTGACATCACGCCCCTTCTGGTGCCCCAACACCATGCACGGCTGGCCATTGAACCGTGCGAGTCCGCCAACGATTGACGGATCATCGGCGTATGAGCGGTCACCATGCAACTCATGAAAATCGGTGAACAGGGCGCCGATGTAGTCAAGCGTGTAGGGCCGCTGCGGGTGGCGCGCCACCTGTGACACTTGCCAAGGCGTCAGCTTGGCGTAAATGTCTTTGGTCAGACTCTGACTTTTTTTGCGCAGGCGGTCAATCTCTCCTGAGATATCGACGGCCGAATCATTTTGCACATAGCGCAGTTCTTCAATCTTCGCTTCCAGTTCGGCGACCGGCTGTTCAAAATCGAGAAAGGTAGTTTTCATGTCGTCGCTACTTTTTGGTGTCTGCGGCTGTTCAGTTTCTACGCATGCACGGTGCCAGCCGCTTCTCAGTATTCCACTGGCAGCGGATCCAGGCTGCGCCACATGTACCAGGTGCCGACCGAGCGCCACGGTACCCAGTTCGCGCCAACCTCGCGTAGCTCACTCAAGGTCACCGTATCACCAGAAAAATAATGCAGGCTTACCGCCTTGCGCAAGCCCAGATCATCGACCGGAAAAATATCGGGGCGCAGCAAATTGAACATCAAAAACATCTCTGCGGTCCAGCGGCCAATCCCGCGAATACCGGTTAACGCCGCCACCACGGCGTCGTCATCGAGTGCTGCCCACTCTTCCGCGCTGACGCCACCTTGTTTGAAATGCGCTGCCAGATCAAGAATGTATTCGGCTTTGCGTTGCGACAGTCCGCAACTGCGCAGTTTCTCTACTTTCGCGCGCGCCAGTTTGGCCGGGGTGAAATCCGGATAGGCTGCAGCGACACGCAACCAGACCGCTTGCGCTGCCTGTACAGAAATCTGCTGCCCGACAATCGATCGTGCCAGAGTAGCAAACGGGTCGCCGCGCGAGGTCAGGCTCACGCCTTCGTACGTTGGAATCAAGCGCCGCAAAATCCGGTCGCCTTTCATCAACTCGCGCTTGGCTTCGTCCCAGTAGGCCGGAAACGCCTGCGCCTGCTGGCTCTGCGCTCGTTTGGAAGCAACCGGCTTGGCGGGCCCATGATCTGGCGGAGCCAGGGTCTTGGCGAGACCGGCGTCACGGCTTGCGCTGGAGGATCGTGTGCTCATGCTGCGGCGACCGACAGAGAAGCAGCAGGGTGAAAAAATCGAGGGATCAAGCGTTCACCCGGATCGGCAAATTGATGAGTAGGTTTTGCGGCTTCATGCGCACTTCATTGTTTTGATCCATCGCCACCGCGAGGTAGACCGGCGCATCGCGCAGGTCTTCGCGCACGATTGCGCGGTCGTCGAAATTCAACTCCATCAGACACAAAATACGCCGCGAGCGCTCGTAGTCGAGTTCCGCGCCATTATAGAGATCATTGAACAGGGCAGTCGCCTCGCGGTCGAGGCCGCAGTACCACCGGATGCGCGCGTTATCGATCGAGCGCACCGGCTTGATCGACACCTTGGCGGCAAAGAAATGGGCGACCCATCGCTCCAGCACAGTACACAGGGCAGTCAACCCTTCGCGCCCAAAATTGACTTGCAACGCAGTATCGTGGCGTTCGTCACGCGCCCAATAGAGAGCAGCGTTGTCGCCGTGCAGGACATCGAGATCGACTGCCTTCAACGCCGTCTTGGCCTCGGCAATCAGGCGGCCGATGCCGCCGTACTGGCTGCCGTCCTGCGCGCGCGTGGCATTCATCTCAACGGTCTCGAGGTCCGCCAAAATGATCCTGCCATCGTCGACGTGGGCGCGCTGCTCGCGAAATAACAGCTCCGCTGCGCGTGCCACGAGACCGTCCTCGCAGTCATCGAGCATATTGCGCGCGATTACTTGGGCCATCTGATCGGCAAACACCGGCGGCAAGCCGCTGGCCGCGAAATCTCGCGCACTGCCGTCCGGGGCGCGAAATAGCGCCATGTAACAGCCTTCCACCGTCCCCGCCTCGATCAAGCGGTCGCGAAAATTGAGCACGATGCGATACGACTCGCGCGCATCGGCGTCCGCCATCGCCGCGATTTCGGCAGGCGAAACAGCGCGGCGCGGCAGTTCCATCAGCGCGGCAAAGACAGCGCGTTCTTTTTCACATGACTCAGCTACCGGTGCGACTTCAGGGCGCGCAAAATAGGCGCGCAAGTAATCGTCAGTTACCGACAGGCGGCCACGCGTGTCACGCGTCAGGAGATGGAAACCAGAGTGACGCCAAAAATCGGGCATGCGATCGTTTCGAAGCGTTAACGGAATTGGGCAGGGCGTGACAAAATCATGCATTTGGGCACCGGGAGACGGCGCGGCGCGGTATAGTAACGTGTTGCACGTCCATCCAAAACAACAGCGGCCGCCGCACTATCTACGAACCCGCCCGATGATATACGAATTCGCCAGCGCCGAAAATATCGGCGACCGCAAAGAACAGCAAGATCGTGTCGCCACCTTATCGCACCCGGCAATCGCGGATGTCATATTGGCGATTCTCACCGACGGCATGGGCGGCCACACCGGCGGCGCCTTGGCGGCCCAAGCGGTGATCGACGCGATCACGCCCCTGTTCGGCACCTACACGCCGGGCGTGATGCCAGCCGGGCAGTGGCTCGTTGACATGATCATGGCGGCGCATCACAAGGTCGCAGCCACCGGCCAGGGCCAGAACCGCGATCCGCGCGCGACCTGCGTGCTGGCGCTGGCGCAGCCGGGGCGGATCGACTGGGCGCACTGTGGTGACAGCCGCGTCTATTTGTTTCGTGACGGCGAGTTTGTCAGCCGCAGCGAAGACCATTCACTGGTGGAGATTCTGCTGCAACAGGGCAAAATTAGCGAAGCTGAAGTGCATACCCATCCCGAGCGCAGCAAATTGTTTACCAGCCTCGGTGGCCCGGAGTCACCACAAATTGCCACTGGTTTTATTGACAATGCCGCGCCGGGCGATACGGTGCTGCTCGCGTCCGATGGCTTGTGGGCCTATTTCAAGCCGCGTGAAATTGCTGATGTCATTGCGTTTCGCGATCTCACGTCGTCGTGTGACAACTTGATCAAGCTGGCGCGGCACCGGGCGCGCGGAAATGGTGACAATCTTTCGGTGGCGATGATCCGGCAGCCGGCTGAGCAGGCGAAACCAGGCTTGGTAGGCAGTCTGCTCGGCCTGAGCTCAGCCGAAACGTCACCGCTGGAAGATGCGCGCCGGTTCATCCTTACTCAATTGCGTCAACACGCGGCCAAGAATGCCGACGGGCTGATTACGCAAATCAAGCAATCCCTCTCGCTCGGTGAATTGGCGGCGGCGGTGCCGCAATGTGTAAAAGCGCTTTCCTCAGGTGGCGGCGTTGAAATCGCAGAGAGCTTCTTGCTGCGGGTACAAGGATTACTGGAGGAAGCATGAGCGACAAGCCGGACGACACCACCCAGGGACCCGATTTTGACCGGATTCAAAAAGCCGCCGAGCTACTGAAGATCAAAAAGTTTGCGCAGATGCCGGCCGATCGCTCGGTGTCAAGTCAGGCTTTTGCCGGCGTGTTTCCGGCAATTACTCCGAAGGATGCGCCTCAGGAGGATGCGCATCAGGATGCAGTGATGGAGGCGGCTAAGGCCCCTCTAACTGCCCCAGCAGCGCCCCCCCCCGCGGCGCCCTCAGCGGTGAGCAATCCCCGGCCCAATTTGGCCGCCGCCACACCGATGCCGCCATCGCCACCGCGCGCTGCTGCGGTGGCAGCCGTCGCGCCGCCGTTGGCGCCACCGGAGCGCGCCGCTGCCGCGGCACCGGCTGCCGTCGCCTCGCTCCCCGCGGACTACGCCGAGCTCAAGCGCCAAGCGCTGAAAAAAGCCCAGGCGCAAATGCCTGCCGAATCGCGTTTGGCGCTCGGCCCTGGCACCGTATTGCAGGAGTACAAAATCGAATGGACTCTGGGTGTCGGAGGCTTCGGCGTGACCTACCTTGCGGTCGATACCAATCTTGAAATGCAAGTGGCGATCAAGGAATATTTCCCCAGCGACCTGGTGCGCCGTGCGCCCGATGGCAGCGTGCAGGTCAAACAAAAAGAAGACGAGGAAGGCTTCCTCGAAGGCCGCGACAAGTTCCTCATCGAGTGCCGTACTCTCGCCAAATTCAATCACCCCAATGTCGTGCGGGTGTCGCGGTTTTTTCAGATGAACGACACGGCGTACATGGTGATGGCTTACGAGTCCGGTGCGTCGTTCAAGGAGTGGCTAACCAAGCGCGGCAACATCAACGAAGCGCAATTGTTCAAAATGTTCATGCCGCTGTTGGACGGCCTCGAAGCCGTACACAAGG
>JAYVSR010000265.1:0-12776 GCA_043775155.1 Burkholderiales bacterium
TGAAGCCGACCGCGAACAGCATCGGCGTCTCGAAGGTCATCGAACCTCTCCACATGGTGGCGATCCAGTTGAACACCTTGACGCCGGTCGGCACTGCGATCAGCATGGTCGCGTACATGAAGAACAACTGCCCCGCCGCCGGGATGCCGGTGGTGAACATGTGGTGCGCCCACACAATGAACGAGAGGATCGCAATCGACGAAGTGGCGTAAACCATCGACTCATAGCCAAACAGCGGCTTGCGCGCAAAGGCCGGCACAACGTGGCTGATGATGCCGAAGGCCGGCAAAATCATGATGTAAACCTCGGGGTGGCCGAAGAACCAGAAGATGTGCTGATACATCACCGGGTCGCCGCCGCCAGCCGCGTTGAAGAACGAGGTGCCGAAGTGGCGATCAGTCAACGTCATGGTGATCGCGCCCGCCAATACCGGCATCACGGCAATCAGCAAGTACGCGGTGATCAGCCAGGTCCAGCAGAACATCGGCATCTTCATCAGCGTCATGCCAGGGGCGCGCATATTGAGGATGGTGGTGACGATGTTGATCGAGCCCATGATCGACGACGCGCCCATGATGTGCAGAGCGAAAATCGCCATGTCCATGCCGATGCCCATTTGGGTCGACAGCGGCGCGTAGAGCGTCCAGCCGGCCGCGGTTGCGCCACCGGGCATGAAGAAGGAAATGATCAGCAGGCTGGCGGCAGGAACGAGCAGCCAGAACGACCAATTGTTCATCCGCGCAAATGCCATGTCAGGCGCGCCGATTTGAATCGGGATCATCCAGTTGGCGAAGCCTACGAAAGCCGGCATGATCGCGCCGAACACCATGATGATGCCGTGCATGGTGGTGAGCTGGTTGAAGAACTCCGGGTTGACGAATTGCAGTCCGGGTTGGAACAGCTCAGCTCTGATGGTCAACGCCAAACAGCCGCCGACCAAGAACATGGTGAACGAGAACCACAGATACAAGGTGCCAATGTCCTTGTGGTTGGTGGTCTTGACCCAGCGCATTAAGCCGGGTGGCGGGCCGTGATGGTGATCGTCCGCATGTGGGTCGTGTGCGTGACCGTGATCGTCTGCGTGGCCTGCTCCGTGTCCGGGGAGAACTGCGCTCATGTTTGAATGCCTCAAAAAGTCTTGAATAAAATCTGTTGTGCAGCGGCTGACGGCGGAAGAAATTACTGCTTCGCGGCAAGCTGATTCGTTTTTGCCGCGTCCCAGGCACGGGCGGTTTTGATGTCGGCAACGGTGGGCGCTTCGCCTTTGTTGCCCCAGGACATGCGGGTATAGGTGATGACGGCAGCGAGTTCGACATCAGACAATTGCTTGAACGACGCCATCGCCGAGCCTTGGCGCCCGCCCAGCAGAATCGCGATCTGATTGTCCTTCGGGCCGTTGACCATCTTCGCACCTTCAAGCGGCGGGAAGGCCGGCGGGCTACCTTTGCCGGAAGCTTGGTGGCAGGCGACGCAGTTTGCAGCGTAGACTTTTTCGCCACGTGCTTTGAGCTCGTCAGCGCTCCATTGTTTGTTCGGATCATCCTGCTTGGTGAGCATTTTCTTCTTCTCGCCGTCGACCCATTTGCTGTAGTCGGCGTCCGACACCACTTTGACGACAATCGGCATGAAACCATGCTCTTTGCCGCACAGCTCGGCGCACTGGCCGCGGTAAGTGCCGATTTTTTCGGCTTTGAAATGGGCATCACGAATAAACCCGGGCACGGCGTCCTGTTTGACGCCGAATGCAGGGATCATCCACGCGTGGATCACGTCAGCGGCGGTCAATACGATGCGCACTTTCTTGTTCACCGGCACCACCACTTCGTTATCCACTTCGAGCATGTAGTTGACGTTGTTGGCGCGCGCCTGTTTGGCCGCCTCGGTGTCGCCGTCGATCTGCTCGCGCGGGGTCGAGAGGCTGGAGATGAAGCTGATGCCTTCACCCTCGCCTTTCATGTAGTCGTAGCCCCATTTCCATTGATAGCCGGTGGCCTTGATGGTGATATCGGCGTTCGACGTGTCTTTCATCGCCAGCACGGTCTTGGTGGCAAACCCGGCCATCGCAATCACGATGATCATCGGGATCACGGTCCAGGCGATTTCCACTGTGGTGCTCTCGTGGAACGTGGCCGCCTTGTGGCCCTTCGACTTGCGATGCGCGTAGACCGAATAAAACATGGCGCCAAACACCGCGATGAAGATCAGCGTACACACCACCAGCATAAAGGTATGCAGCCAGTAAATTTCTTCAGCGATTTTGGTGACCGGCGCATGCAGATTGATCTGATGCACCGCCGGGCCGCCGGGCATGTCGCCCGACACGTTGCCAGCCGCCATCGCCAGACCGGCGGCACCCAGGGCGACCGCGCCCAACGCCAGTACGCCCAGGGTCTGGAGCGCCGTGTTTTTCACATGATTTGCTGCAAACATCATGACCTCGTCAAATAAGAATCTTGGCTGGCCCGGCGCGATCCGCGCGGGCCGAGAAATGTGGTCTAAAAACCGCAGAATTATAGCAGCGCCGCCCGCTCGCCGCAGGCCGCTATCACCCATCGGCCTATATCCCGCCTTCGGGTCTAGCCCACCTTCCGGTCTGGCTCAACGTCGACGCGGCGCGCCACGTTCGGTAAAACGCACAATCTGCGCGCCGCCGGCGGCTTGGCGCGGCGGCGCTTTCCAAGCGTGGCCGTATACCACCTCAAAGGTTGCGGGGAGGCGGTCGTCGCGGCGCAGTTGCGCATACGCGGCGCGCATGCGCGCCCAGGCCAACTTGCCGGTGAGACCGCGCGGGCGACCCAGCATCGCGTTGACCGAACCGGTGTTACCGAGGTCGTCGAGCAGTTTGTCGACCTCGGCGTAGGTCAGCACGATGGACTCCATGTCCATCACCGGCGTCGCGAACCCGGATTTGAGCAGCAGATCACCAATGTCGTGCAGGTCGATGAAGCGCTTGACGCGCCATGTTGCCGGCCCTGCGCCGGTGTCCGCCTCGCCCCAGGCCGCACGCAATTCTTTCAGACTGTCCGGTCCGAGCGTGCTGAACATGAATAAGCCGCCACTGCGCAGCACCCGGTGCGCTTCACGCACAGCCGGCGCCGGGTCATCGAGCCAATGGAGTGCGAGGTTGGACCAGACCAAATCGAAACTGCCATGCACGAACGGTAGCGCGGCCATGTCGGCGCAGGCGGCGTGCTGGCGCGCCCCCTGGACACGCGCGCGCACTCGGGCGAGCAAACGGTCAAGCAGCCCAGGCGCGGGTGCCGCGCGACGCACCATCTCAAACGCAAAATCGAGCGCGGTCAGCGCCGCTTGCGGATAACGCTGACGCAAACCAGCGAGCGCGCCGCCGGTGCCACAACCGAGATCCAGCGCAGCGCGCACATCGAGCTTGATGTAGCCTAAGCGCTCCTGCATCCGCGCGCCGACTTCGCGGTGCAAGGCATCGCCGTCGCCAAAACTGTGGGCCGCGCGATTAAAGTTGCGGCGCAGCGCCCGCCGATCCACGAAGAATGGCTCTGGGAGCGGGTCTTGAGGCAATTGTCGGGGCGAATTTACCGGCAAACTGGCCGGCGCATCGGGGCTGGGCGGGTTACCGCGCACGGAATTCATGCGGCAATTTTAACGGTCACGCCGCTGATCGGCCTATCATCGGTACATGGGAATGCTCAAATTGGGAATCCTCAATTTCTTCGCGGCAGGCCTCACCGGCACGCTGCGCCACGCCCTCAACGAACAGGACTGTTTTTTGTGCGGCATGGCGGCGACGCACTCGCTGTGTGACGCCTGCATTGCCGCCTGTCCGCCACTGCCCAATGCGGTCTGCCCGCGCTGCGCCCTGCCGTCGCCCGGTGTTGCCCAATCGCCGCGTGGCACCACCTGCGGACGCTGCCTGCACACGCCACCCCATTTCGACGTCACCATCGCCGCCTTCGCCTACGGCGCGCCGCTCGATCAAGCGGTACAGGCGTTCAAATATGGCGCCGTATTGGGGCTCGGCGGCTTTCTGAGCGAGGCGCTGGCGCGCGCGTTGCACGACACGCCGCCGCCCGATTTGATCGTGCCGATGCCGCTGTTTCGCCGCCGCCTGTCAGAGCGCGGTTTCAATCAGGCGCTGGAGTTGGCGCGACCACTGGTCAAGCTGGGCGCCCCATTGCACGGCGTCCGCCTCAACGCCAGCGTGGTGCAACGGATTCGCGACACCCCGCCTCAGGCCGGCCTGCCGTGGGACGAGCGCGCACGCAATATCAAGGACGCCTTTCGCTGCGTCAAACCGGAGGAAGTCGCGGGCCTGCGCGTGGCGGTAGTCGATGACGTCATCACCACCGGCGCGTCGCTCAACGAAATGGCGCGCACGCTCAAAGCGACAGGTGCGGCACACGTGAGCAATTGGGTGATCGCGCGCACCTTGCCCGATGGCGCGAAGCCGGCGTCACACGCACAGGTAAAATCCGCCGCGCGTTGAGATTTACCGCTGCAATTCGATCGGCTGGCGCGTTGAAATTTGCGGACACGCCGCCATCTGCGTAGGCATGCAACGTCAATTTTTTCACTCAGCGCCAATTGTTTTTTCGCGCCGCCCTCGCAACACTACTCACCCCGCTTCTCTCCCCGCTTCTCTCCCCGCTTCTCTCCCGAAAGCCCCGCCATGAATCAACCCGCCGCTCCCGCCGCTGCCGCGCCTGCCACTGCCCAAGTCATCGACGTCACCACCGCGACCTTCGAGCAAGAGGTGGTCGCAGCCTCGATGCAGATGCCGGTGGTGATCGACTTCTGGGCGCCGTGGTGCGGCCCGTGCCGCGCGCTCACGCCGATGCTCGAAAAAGTTGCCGCCCAATACGCCGGCAAAGTCAAAGTCGTGAAGATCAACTCGGACGACAACCCGGAACTCTCGCAAGCGTTTCAGGTGCGCAGCATTCCCTTCGTCGCCGCGCTCGTCGGCGGCCAGCTGGCCGACCAGTTCATGGGCGCGCAGCCGGAGCCGAAGATCAAAGCCTTCTTCGATCGTGTCTTGAAAATGTTTGCCCAAGCCCTGCCCGACGCCGCCGCCGCACTCCAAAACGCGGCCCCCGCCGCATCGGCCAAATCGGCCAGCCCGCTCGACACCAAGCGCGCCGAAGCAACGGCGCTCGCCCAAAGCGGCGATCTGCCCGGCGCGATTGACGCGCTCAAGGCCGCGCTCGTGCTCGATCCGGCCAGCACCGACGTCAAACTCGATCTGGCCGAGATCGAGATGATGGCCGGCAGTTTTGATGATGCGGTCAAGCGCCTCGATGGCATCGAGTTCCCCCCAGTAGCTGGCGAGCAAGCCGAGCGCGTCGCCAAGATGAACCGGCGCGACGGCATCCGCGCGCAAGTCGAAGCGCTGCGTTCCGCCCAAGACCTGCCCGAGACGGCAGTGCTGGCGAAAACAGCCGCCGCCAATCCGGACGATCTCAACGCCCGCTACGAGCTGGCGCACGCGCTGATCGCCGATGGGGTGTTCGATCAGGCGCTGGATCACCTGATGAGCATTGTGCGGCGCGACCGCAAACTGCACGAAGACGGCGCGCGCAAAGCAATGATCAATGTGTTCAACATGCTCAGCGGCAACCCCGATTT
The DNA here is from genome assembly GCA_043775155.1 of Burkholderiales bacterium. GTDB lineage: Bacteria > Pseudomonadota > Gammaproteobacteria > Burkholderiales > JAEUOS01 > CANJDH01. The sequence goes on from JAYVSR010000265.1 coordinate 5,599, forward strand.
CGCTGACCTGGTGATGCAGTACCGTCGCCAGCTTGCGGCGGCGCTGAACTAAATTCAAGCACTGGAGCGCAGCATCCCATGCTCCACATCGTTCTCTACCAGCCGGAGATTCCGCCCAACACCGGCAACGTGATCCGCCTCGCAGCCAATAGCGGCGCGCAACTGCATTTGATCGAGCCGCTCGGCTTCCAGATGGAGGACGCCGCCCTGCGCCGCGCCGGTCTTGACTATCACGAATACGCCCGCGTCAAAGTACACCAGGGCTGGGAGCCTTGTGCCACAACGCTCTCCGGCCAATTCTCCTCTGGGCGGGTGTTCGCGTTGTCGACCAAAAACAGCCGCGTCTACAGCGACGTGCAGTTCGCTGATGAGGACGTGTTCGTGTTCGGTCCGGAAACGCGCGGGTTGCCGCTCGAGTTGCTCGACACCTTCACCCCCGAGCAACGCCTGCGCATCCCGATGCGGCCAGACAATCGCAGCCTCAATCTTTCCAACGCCGTTGCCGTCGTGGTGATGGAGGCGTGGCGGCAGATTGGGTTTGCGGGCTGCGCGTGAAGTGGGGCTATGGGGGACGGCGGGCTGCGCATGACGTGCGCGCCATACTGCCGGTGCTACCATCGTCACATGCGAGAAACGCTTCAGGTATTGCTGCAACTCTGCGGCGAGGGGGCGCTGGCTCAGTTTGCCGTCGGCGGCGCGGTGGAACAGTCTTTTCATGATCTCAAAGTGCCGGTGGTCAACGCTGAATACTTGTGCGCCATTGCATTGCAAACTGGCCGCCCGAAAGATTATCAGCGCGTCTACTCCATGCTCGAAGCCAAATGCGTGAACACCGACAATTTGAAATCATTGATCGCGCAACATCACTTGACCGAACGCTGGAACACCTATGCCCGCAGATTCGCTTGACCCGTCGGCGTTGGAGCAATACGTCGTCAATGCCAAGGCGGCGTGGCGCAAACATGCGCAGTCCTTGACGTGGGAAGAAAAGGTGGCCGCCATCGAGCGCATGCGCGAGCGTGACGCCGCGCTGAAAGTGGCGCGCGAAAAGAATGCCGCTGAACAGCACTCAACGTTGGCAAAACTACCGTGATGCCAGCGGCCTGCCCAAGCCCAAAGCAATTTATCCCGCCAAGATTCACTCGCACGTCATCCTTCGCACGCCTCACTCCCGGAGTATTCATTATGACCACAGTCACTCGCTTCATCCTCATCACTCTTCTCTCCCTCGCCAGCCTCGGTGCCGCCGCGCAAGACAAAGTGGTCTATCACTTCGACGCAGGCATCGCGCAAGCCACCAAAGGCCTGCGCAACATCCGCAATCATCTCGATGTCGATCCCAAAGCGCAGATCGTTGTCGTCGCGCATGCTGAGGGCGTGGACTTTTTGATCGAAGGCGCGAAGACCAGCAACAATCAGGAATTCGCCGCACTGGTGAGCGACTTGTCGGCACGCGGCGTGAAGTTCGAGATTTGCGAGATCACCTTGAAGAATCGCAATTTGAAAAAAGACCAATTCATTCTCGGCCCCGGCTTCACGCCGTCCGGGGTGGTGCGCATCGCCAACTTGCAGGCGCGGGAGAAGTTTGCTTATATCAAACCTTGAGGTTTCAGGCCGAAGTGCATCTTTGACCTCATGCTAAACTTGGACAATATATTGAACAAGTAATAATGTATTGAACAAGTGAAACCGCAAGCCAATCCCTCACAGGTGCAAAGCCATGCGTATCATCAACTACTCTGACGCCAGAAACTCTCTCAAGTCGGTTCTTGATGCGGTCATTGATGACGCCGACGTCACGGTCATCACGCGACGCGACGCGGGCGATGCAGTCGTGATGTCGCTGGATCATTACGAGAGCATCGTCGCGACTTTGCATTTAGTTTCGACACCGGCCAACGCGGCGCATCTGGCCAAGTCGATCGCCGAACACAAAGCCGGCAAAGCCAAACGCCGCGCGCTGGCTGCGGCCTGACGCTTGGGCCACGCACGGCGCCACACACGCTTCACGGCCTCCGCGTGGGACAACTACGTGTACTGGCAAACCCAAGACAGGAAGACACTGAAACGCATCAATGTGCTGATCGAGTCCACCTGCCGCACACCGTTTGAAGGCATCGGCAAACCCGAGCCGCTGACGGGCAACTTGTCCGGCTACTGGTCACGCCGGATTGATGCCTCAAACCGATTGGTCTATGCGGTCGATGACGTTGACGTGACGGTGGTGAGCTGCCGGTTTCACTACGACGATTGAATCGAACTGCGCACTAGCGTGATTTTATTTTTGAATTTCATGAAACCCTGAAACCCTGAAACCCCGAAACCATTGGTGGGTGGGGATTTCCAGACTTCATGCATCGTAGATCGGCTCCCAAAGCACCTCTCCAGCCCGCCTCTCCAGCCAGCGCCCTTGAGCGACTTTCCCTAAAACTACTCGCTGCGCGCTTCCCGCGCCAGCAACCCGGCCACCGCATCGCGCGGCATGGCGCCGTCGAACAGCACTGCACAGACCGCGCGCGTGATTGGCATATCGACGCCCAGTTTGCCGGCCAGCGCGAGCGTTTCGCGCGCCGTGTATACGCCCTCGGCGACATGGCCGAGATTGCCCAGCACATCGTCGAGTTTTTGTGCCGAGGCGAGCTTCAAACCCACCGTGCGGTTGCGCGACAAATCACCGGTGGCGGTGAGGATCAAATCGCCCATGCCGGTGAGACCCATGAAGGTTTCCATCTTGCCGTCGAGCGCGACGCCGAGCCGCGCCATTTCGGCCAAGCCACGGGTGATCAACGCGGCGCGGGCGTTGTGGCCGAGGCCGAGGCCGTCCGAAATGCCGGTGGCAATCGCCATGACGTTTTTCACCGCCCCGCCGACTTCGACGCCGGGCAAATCACTGGAGGAATAAATCCGCATCATGCCGCCGTGCAATTGCGCGGCGGTGCGCAGAGCGAAATCGGCATCGGGTGACGCCAGCGTGAGCGCGACCGGCAGGCCGCGCGCGACTTCAATCGCGAAGCTCGGGCCAGATAGTGCGCCGTAGCGAGTGCCATCCGGCAGTTCTTCGGCGGCGATTTGGTGCGGCAGTTTGGAGGTGCCAGTCTCGAAGCCTTTGCACAGCCAGAGGATCGGCGCGGTTGCTTGCGCGGCGCGTAGCTGCTTGAACGTCGGGCGCAAGCCAGCGACGGACGACGCGGCGATGATGAGATCGCCGCGAATCGCTTGCTCGAAATCGGCGGTGGCGCTCACCGTTTCCGGGATCGCGACGCCGGGCAAAAATTGTTGGTTCTCGCGCGCGCCGCAAATGCTCTCAGGCAACCCCGCTTCACGCGCCCACAACGTCACCGAATGCCGCGCGGACAGCGCCACTGCGAGCGCAGTACCCCAGGCGCCAGCGCCAAGAATGCCGACCTTCATACGCGCTCTACAGGCCCCAAACCTGGCCGATGGCGACGAAGCCGGTCGCGCCGTCGCGGTGCTTCACTTTGACCCAGCCCGATGACGGCGGATCAACCAGTTCGAGCACCACGTCTTGCGCGACCGTGATGACGACCTTCGCGCCGTCGCCCGCTTGCTCGCGCACGGCAACGGCTGGGGCATTAGCGATCACGGTGCGTTTCTCGCTGAGGAACTTGCGCTCGATCCACGCCAGCTCACCGGACTTGTCACGGACCCGCGCCCAGCCTTCGTTCGCAACCACCACGTCGACCGGCATGCCGCGCGGCGCGACGTAGAGTTTTTTGCCGCGCACGGCAGGTGCGTCGTACAAAATCGTGGCGTCTACTACTGAGCGAAAGTCCGCAGCGCCGACGAGGCCAACGGCCAGCAGCAACGCCCAGCCGACCACACTGGCGGAGACGCGGGCGGTGGCGCGCGCGGTGAGGCAGGCAGTGACGCCGAATGCGCTCACTGCAACACCGGGCTGGATGCTTCCGCACTGTCACCCTTGGCTTGTTGTTCGCGCAATTGCTCCATGCGCTGGGCGTAGAAGGCCTCGAAATTCATCAACGGCAAATGCAGCGCAGCGAATCCCGCACGCGTCACGACATCCGCAACATTGGCGCGCAAGTAAGGATAAACCTGCGAAACACAATGAATCCCGATCACCGGATCAAGTTGCTCCGGCGGGAAATTTCGCAACTCGAAAATACCCGCTTGCGCGACCTCAACCAAAAAAACAACTTTGTCATTGGATTTCGTGGTGACGGTCGCGGTGACCGTGACTTCGTATAGGCCGTCCGCAAAATTATTCACCCCAATGCCAAGCGACGTCTCCATCACGGGCGCTTCAACCTCAAGAAAAATATGCGGCGCATTTGGCACTTCAATCGACATATCCTTGATATACAGCTTGTCGAAATTGAACACCACGCCAGCGGCGTCGGCAGCGGGCGGCGCGGACGCCGGAGTCGAATCAGTCATGAAACTTCCTTGTTATGGCTTGCATCGTGACGCTGGGGTACCGCGCGGGCATCTGCCTGCACGACGCGCCACAGCGCCGGTTGGAAAAATTGTCAGGCCGCACCCTTGAGCAGAGGATCGAGCCCGCCCGCACGATCGAGCGCAGCCAGATCGTCAAAACCGCCGACGTGGGTATCGCCGATGTAAATCTGCGGCACCGTGCGGCGACCGGTTTTTTGCATCATCAGGTCGCGCTGCGCGGGGTCAAGATCGATACGAATTTTTTCGTCAATCGCCACACCTTTGGAGGTGAGCAACGCTTCGGCACGAATGCAGTACGGGCACACTGCCGTGCTGTACATGGTGATTTTGGGATTGGACATTGCGGGTCCTTTCACTTCGAGACCGGCAAACCGGCGTCACGCCAGGCATTCAGCCCGCCTTGCAGGGTAAACACTTCCTTGATGCCAAGGGCGCGCAGTTTCTCCGCCGAGGCGCCCGCGCGCATGCCGGTGTCACAACTGACGATCAGCGGCGTGTCTTTGAGTTTATTTAGCTCGGTCTTGCGCTCCTCGAACACCTTGTCGGGGAAATTTTTAGCGTTGGCGATATGACCACGCGCGTAATCGGCCTGGTCACGGATGTCGATCACCAACGCATCGCGCTGGTTGATCAACTGTGTCGCTTGTAACGTAGAGAGACGCGCACCATCGCGCGCGCCCTTGAGCAGCGGCCACAGCAACATGGCGCCGGAAGAAACGGCGACCAGAATCAGCGCCCATTGGTCCATCACAAATTTCTCAATCACTGCATCTACCTTTCAACAAACTGCTGCTCAAAAAACTGCTGCGACTGAATTGCTGCGGCCAAACCGCCGCGACCCAACCGCTGCGACCACACTGCGGCCACCCTACTGCTGCGGCAACCCGCAGAACACCTCACGCATCATGCCCACCAGCTTCACCGTGCGCTTGTCAGCGATGCGGTAATGCACCCGGTTGGCGTCTTTGCGCGTCTTCAAAATCTTTTTGTCACGCAATATCGCCAAGTGTTGCGAGATATTGCTTTGCGATGTCCCCACCGCTTCCATGATGTCCTGCACCGGCAACTCGCCGCCCGCCAGCACGCACAGCACCTTCAGGCGCAGCGGATGGGCAATCGCTTTCATCGCGCGTGACGCCTGCTCGATGTCTTCGCTCTTGCCAATCAAATCAAAAATGTCTTCGGAAACCTTGGAGGCGGGCATGGCGCGTTGAGGCAGTGCGGATATACAACTGAACGGCGCGAAGGGCGTAAAAACCGCGAGACATCAAACGACTCAGTCCGAACCCGCCAAACTGTACTTCAGCGTGGGATTATAAAATACCGGGTGCGCCATCTCCGGTTTGCACTCCCCCTTTTTTTCGACTAACTTTTGACCTCTGTCCCCATGCATAAACTTGTCCTGATGCGCCACGGCGAATCAATCTGGAATCTCGAAAACCGTTTCACCGGCTGGACCGATGTGGACCTCACCGCCACCGGCGTCGCCGAAGCGGAACGCGCCGGCCGCCTGCTCAAAGACAAAGGCTACGGCTTTGATCTGGCCTACACCTCGCTATTGAAGCGCGCGATCAAAACCCTCAACACCACACTAGACGAACTCGATCAACTCTGGCTGCCGGTGGAAAAACATTGGCGCTTGAACGAGCGCCACTACGGCGCCTTGCAAGGCCTGAACAAAGCCGAGACCGCCGCCCAATACGGCGACGCCCAAGTGCTGATCTGGCGTCGTGCGTATGCCATCGCACCGAACCCGCTGGCACTGGACGACGCGCGCCATCCGCGCTTCGACGCGCGCTACAGCGCGCTGGCCGCTGCCGATCTGCCCGCCACCGAGTGCCTCAAAGACACGGTGGCGAGGGTGCTGCCGTATTGGGAGTCCACCATTGCGCCGTCGATTCGCGCCGGCAAGCGCGTGCTGATCACCGCGCACGGCAACAGCCTGCGCGCGCTGATCAAGTATCTCGACGGCACCGGCGACGACGACATCGTCAACCTCAACATCCCGACCGCGCAGCCACTAGTGTATGAACTTGATGATGATTTAAAGCCAATCAAGCATTACTTCCTCGCCGACCCGGACGAGATTGCAAGAGCGCAAGCTGCGGTCGCAGCGCAAGGGAAAGCTAAAACTTGATTGCACGCCGCTTCGCGATGCTGGGCCGAATACCGGGCCAAACGCCGACCAGCGCGCTGGTGCTCGTCGCGCTGATGTGCGTTGGCATTGGTAACGCGTGGGCCAGCAACACCGAAGAGTTAAAAGAACTACGCGTCCGCATCGAAGCACTGAAAAAAGAAATCTCCGCGATTGAAGGCAATCGTGTCGAAGCGGCCGACGCGCTGCGCGAATCAGAGCGCGCGATCTCGGAAGCCACGCGCGAGTTGCGCAACCTGTCGAGCGAGCGCCAGACCACCGAGCAACGCTTGCAGCAGCTTGGGCGCGACGGCAAATCCGCCCGCGACCGCGCCGACGGCGAATCGCGTCGCCTCTCGACCCTGCTGCGCGATCAATACATCAACCGCGAGCGCGGCTATTTGCAAATGCTGTTCTCCGGCGAGAACCCGGCCGCCGCCGCGCGCGAGCTGCACTACGCCAGCTACGCCTCGCGCGCCGAAGCGAAGTTGATCGACAGCCTGCGCGGCAACATGAAAGAGTTGCAGCGCCTGGCAGGCGACGCGCGCGACAAGTCGATTGAGCTGGCCGACATCGAAACCCGGCAGCGCGCCGAACGCTCACAACT
>JAYVSR010000266.1:0-9161 GCA_043775155.1 Burkholderiales bacterium
TTTCGATTCAATCGCGAGCAGTGCGGCAGCTTCTTGCATGACCGCACTAAAACACACCTCATAAATATAGTCAACTTATTTTGACGCGATTCCTAAGCTACTGGTGCCGACGGGTTGGGGCGAAGATATCAGTTGACCACTATTGTGACCATAGGCATAATAATGGTCAACTCAGCCAACCAGGGAAAACCATGAATACCATCCAGGCATCCGAATTCAAAGCCAAGTGCTTAGGCCTAATGGATCAAGTCGCGCGAACCGGCGAGACCATCCTTGTCACGAAGAACGGCAAGCCGGTCGCTGAATTGTGGCCACATCGTCCGCCACGCGCCAAGTCCATTCTCGGCATTCATAAAGGCCAGATCGAAATTCTTGGCGACATCATCTCTCCGGTCGGCACTTCGCTTTGGAAAGCACTGAAGTGATTGTGCTGGACACTAACGCGATTGTCTGGGTGGCGGTGAAAGACAAGCGGCTCGGGCGCAAGGCACGGGTGCTGATCGAAAAGACCTGGACTTTGGGGACGCTGGCCGTACCTGCGGTTGCGTTCTGGGAAGTTGGCCTGCTCGAAGCGCGGAAGCGGATTCGTCTACCCGTGCCGGTTCGCCAGTGGCGGCAGAGTCTGCTTGATGCAGGCCTGATTGAGTTACCGCTGGACGGGGCGGTTGCGCTCCGCGCGCTTGACCTGTCGGGCTTGCCAGACGATCCGGCTGATCGCTTTATCGCCGCCACTGCGTTGGTGCATGGTGCGGCGCTGATGACCGCTGACGAGAAGATTCTGGACTGGCGTCATGCTCTCGAGCGGCACGATGCGCGAATCTAGCGGCATAGCGTTTATTCGCGCTGAAAAGCGCCAGCGGCACTAGCCGCAAAGCCTTGGTGGGAGTGGATTTCGCTGATCCAGAGACGAAAACCGTTGTGCCCCAACGGTTTCCAGCCATCGGCAAAACTGAAATTACAAATTCGGCGCGAGCCACCGCTCCAATTCCGCCTTGTCGATGCCGCGTCGTTTGACCTGATCATCGAGTTGATCCGCACCGATCTTGCCGGCGTTGAAGTAGACCGAGTCCGGGTGCGAGAAGTAGAAGCCGCTGACCGAGGCGGCCGGCATCATCGCCATGCTCTCGGTCAACTCCATGTTGATCTCGGCGCAATCGAGCAGCTTGAACAATTCGCCCTTGACGGTGTGATCGGGACACGCGGGGTAGCCGGGCGCGGGGCGGATGCCGCGATATTTTTCGGCGATGAGGTCGTGGTTTTCGAGATGCTCTTCCGCCGCGTAGCCCCAAAACTCGCGCCGTACTTTGGCGTGCAGGGCTTCGGCGAAGGCTTCGGCGAGGCGGTCGGCTAACGCTTTGAGCATGATCGAGTGATAGTCGTCGTGCGCGTCTTCAAATTGTTTTAAGCGGCCTTCAATGTTGAGTCCCGCCGTGACGGCGAACATGCCGATGTAATCGGCGACGCCACTGGATTTCGGCGCGATGAAATCACTCAAACAGCGGTTCGGCGTGTTCGATGGCTTCTTGGTTTGCTGGCGCAGGCCGTGCCAGGTGAGGGCGACGTTGGCGCGTGATGCGTCAGCGTAAATCTCAATGTCGTCATCGTTGACGCTGTTGGCGGGCAGCAGCGCCACCACGCCATGCGCGGTGAGCCAGCGGCCAGCGATAAGTTTTTTCAGCAGCGCTTGCCCATCGGACTGCACGTGGCGCGCGGCTTCGCCGACGACTTCGTCTTGCAACAACGCGGGGAAGGAGCCGGCCAAATCCCACACCTGAAAGAACGGCCCCCAGTCGATGTAATCGGCCAACTCGGCCAGATCAAAATTCTTCAACACTTTGCGGCCGATGAATTTCGGACGCGGCGGCGTGTAGACGCTCCAGTCGATCGGCGTTTTGTTGGCGCGCGCTTCGGCGAGCGTCACCATCTCCGGCCCTTTTTTGCCGGCGTGCTGGGCGCGCACACGCTCGTACTCCGCCGCGATGTCGGCGACGTAACCATCGCGTTGCGATTCGGAGACGAGTTGCGTCGCCACGCCGACGGCGCGCGAAGCGTCCGGCACATAGATGGTCGGGCGCAGGTAGTGCGGCGCGATTTTCACGGCGGTATGCACGCGCGAGGTCGTCGCGCCGCCAATCAACAGCGGCACCACGAAGCCCTGGCGCTCCATTTCTTTGGCGAGATGGGCCATTTCTTCGAGCGAGGGCGTGATCAAACCGGAGAGGCCGATCATGTCGGCGTTGACGGCGCGCGCGGTGTCGAGAATTTTTTGCGCCGGCACCATCACACCGAGATCGATGACTTCAAAGTTGTTGCAGCCAAGCACGACGCCGACGATGTTCTTGCCGATGTCATGCACATCGCCCTTCACCGTCGCCATCACGATCTTGCCTTTGCTCTGCGCGCCGCCGCCCGCCTTCTCGGCTTCGATGTACGGCACCAAATGCGCGACCGCCTGCTTCATCACACGCGCCGCTTTGACCACCTGCGGCAAAAACATTTTGCCGGCGCCGAATAAATCACCGACGATGTTCATGCCGTCCATCAACGGGCCTTCGATCACGTGGATCGGCCGACCACCGCTGTTGAGCGCATTGAGGCGCGCTTCTTCGGTGTCTTCGACAACGTAGTCGGTGATGCCGCGCACGAGTGCATGCGCGAGGCGTTTTTCCACCGGCGCGTCGCGCCAGGCCAGGTCTTCCACTCTGGTTTTGGCCGCGCCTTTGTAGTTCTCGGCAAAGGTGACCAGCGCTTCGGTCGCCTCTCCATTCGCGTTATTGCGGTTTAGTACCACGTCTTCGACCTTGGCGCGCAGCTCTGCTGCAATTTCGTCATACACGCCGAGTTGCCCGGCGTTGACGATGCCCATGCTCATGCCCGCTTGAATCGCGTGATAGAGGAACACGGTGTGGATTGCTTCCCGCACCGGCTCGTTGCCGCGGAACGAGAAACTCACGTTCGACACGCCACCGCTGATTTTTGCGTGCGGCAAGTTCTGGCGGATCCAGCGCGTCGCCTCAATAAAATCGACTGCGTAATTGTTATGCTCTTCAATGCCGGTGGCGATGGCAAAGATGTTCGGGTCGAACACGATGTCTTCCGGCGGAAAGCCGATCTCGTGTACCAGAATGTCGTAAGCGCGTTTGCTGATTTCGGTCTTGCGGGCGAAGGTGTCGGCCTGGCCCTTCTCGTCGAACGCCATCACGATCACTGCCGCGCCGTAGCTGCGGCACAGGCGCGCGTGATGGCGGAACGCCTCCTCGCCTTCCTTCATCGAAATCGAGTTGACGATCGCCTTGCCCTGCACGCATTTGAGGCCCGCTTCGATCACGCTCCATTTGGACGAATCGAGCATGATCGGCACGCGCGCGATGTCCGGCTCACCGGCGATCAGGTTGAGGAACTTCACCATCGCCGCTTGCGAGTCCAACATGGCTTCGTCCATGTTGATGTCGATCACCTGCGCGCCGTTCTCGACCTGCTGGCGCGCGACGGCCAGCGCCTCGTTGTACTGGCCGTTCAAAATCATCCGCGCGAACGCCTTCGAGCCGGTGACGTTGGTACGCTCGCCGATGTTGACGAACAGCGATTGCTCGTTGATCGTCACCGCCTCCAGGCCCGACAGACGCATCGCCTTCGGCACGTCCGGGATCAAACGCGGCGGCGACTCGCGCACCGCATCGACGATGTGGTGAATGTGCTCGGGCGTGGTGCCACAGCAGCCACCGACGATATTGACAAAGCCGCTCTGCGCGAACTCCTTCAAAAAGCCGCTGGTCATGCAGGGCGTTTCGTCAAAGCCGGTTTCACTCATCGGGTTCGGCAAGCCCGCGTTCGGGTAGACGCACAAGTAGGTATCGCAGACGTGCGAGAGTTCTTCGACGTACTGCCGCATCATCGCTGCACCGAGCGCGCAATTAAGGCCAATGGTGAGCGGCTTGGCGTGACGCACGCTGTTCCAGAACGCTTCTACCGTTTGGCCCGAGAGGATGCGGCCTGATGCATCGGTGACGGTGCCGGAGATCATCAACGGCGGGCGCGTTTTTGCGGCGCTGGAGCCGTCCAAGCCGCGCGCCTCGCAGACTTGATCAATCGCAAACAGCGCGGCTTTGGCGTTGAGCGTGTCGAAGATGGTCTCGACCAGCAGGAGATCAGCGCCACCATCCAGGAGGCCGTTGATGTTTTCGGTGTAGGCGTTGACCAGTTGATCGAAGGTGACGTTGCGCGCGCCGGCGTCGTTCACGTCCGGCGAGATCGACGCGGTCTTCGGTGTCGGCCCAAGCGCGCCAGCGACAAAGCGTGGCCGCTCGGCGGTGGAATATTTTGCGCAGGCCGCGCGGGCGAGCTTCGCCCCTTCAAACGACAACTCGTAGCCGAGGTCATCGAGGCCGTAGTCGCTCTGCGCGATGCGTTGCGCACCGAACGTGTTGGTCTCGATGATGTCGGCACCGGCCGCGAGGTACTGCTCGTGAATCTCGCTGATGATCTGCGGCTGCGTGATCGTGAGCAGCTCGTTGTTTCCCTTGACATCGTGGCTGTGATCCTTGAAACGCTCCCACATGGAGGGCGCGCCACCCCGGGAGGGCGTGCCACTCCGGCCGGCCGGCCCGCCCTGCCCGCGGTATTGCTCCTCCGACAATTTGTATTGCTGGATCATCGTACCCATCGCGCCGTCCAGCACGAGGATGCGCTGCGCCAGCAACAGGGTCAGTACTTCATGAGTCGAAGGTTGCGCCGCCATATCCACACGCTTTCAAAACGAAGTGGGCACCGACACTAACAACATAAGGCGATGCCGCACAAAAAAACAAAACCCGCGACAGCTCGTTGCTGAAGCGGGTCTCTGGAATTTCTTGTTGGACGCGCTTTAGCCATATTTATTGGAAGCCTCCGTTACCGGAATTTCCGCGCCTGCAAGCTGATTGTTCAAATCGGCGCTGGGTCGAATTATACCGCCCGCCCCTCTGAAAGTCAGGCCGACCGGTGCCGCGTAAACAGGTGTTTGAGCACGAGCGGCAGCACCCCGATCAAGGCCAGCGCGGCGGCGGCCTCCCACGACAACACGTCGTCCAGCGAATCAATTTTTGCCAGCATGGTGCCGGCGTTGACCCAGATAAACGTGTTGGCCAGCATGCCCGCCGCGCTCGCCATGACGAAGGTGCGCGTCTTCATGTCGGTCAAACCCATCACCGGGTTGACGATGAAAAACGGAAACAAAATCACCAGGCGCATCATGAACAGATACAGCGCGCCGTCTCGCGCAATGCCGCGGTCGATCACCGCGAAGACGCGCGCGAAGCGTTGATGCATCCAGTCGTGCAACAGATGGCGCGCGATGAGAAAAGCGCAGGTTGCGCCGATGGTCGCGGCAACAGTCGAGAGCGCCACACCGGCCCAAAGACCGAACACTATCCCCGCGGTCAGGGTGAGCGTACTCGCTGCACCGGGGAGCGAGAGCGCGGCGCAGAGTATGAACACTCCGACATACGCGGCCATTGCCAGCGGCAAGTTGCGCTGGCAGGCTTCGATCAGGTCATCGCGATGATCCGCCAGCCAGGCGAGCGTGAGCCAGTCGGAAGTGAACCAGAACGCGCCGATGCTGGTGGCGGCGAGAGTGATCAGCAGGATGAGGGCGCGGCGCGGCACGAAGCGGGAAATTCCGAAAGCCCGATTCTATGCGCATCAGGGCGCGCCCTTGACGAAGGCCGCGACGTCTTCGAGCACCGGCGCCAGCGGGCGCAGCGGCCACGCGAATGCGCCGATCAGGGTGATGTGATCTACCTTGTCGTAGAAGCGCTGCGTGACACCGACGCCGGCCGCCGCAAGTTTGTCCGCCAGCTGGCGCGTGTTGCGCTCCGGGTTGACCAGCGTGTCGGTGGTGGCGGCGCCGAGAAAACTGCGCGGTGATGTTTTGCCGGCGAAGGCAATCGGCTGTGAGTCTTTTGGATAGTCAGGATGAAAGAACACCGGCTGCGCATCGACATTGGTCATCGGATAAAAATCGTATGGGCCGGCGAGGCCAATCCAGCCAGCCAGGATCGACGGCGACAATCCTTCGGCCTTGAGCCAGCGCGCATCAAGCGCCAGCATCGCCGCGTTGTAGGCGCCGGCACTGTGGCCCATGACAAACAGACGGCTCGGGTCACCGCCCAAGCGCGCTGCTTCGCGCTGGGCCCACGCCAGCGCACGCGCTGAATCGACGAGAAAGTCCGGGTAACGCACCTGCGGATATAGGCGGTAGTCGGCAAGCACCGCGAGAATGCCCTTGGACGCCAGCGCTGCCCCGACGAACTGGTAATCGGCGCGATCGCCGCGATTCCACGCACCGCCGTAGAGAAACACCACCACGGGGAAACCGTTGGTGGGAGCGGGTGAGCGCGGAGTGTAGATGTCGAGCTGATGGCGTGGATCGGGGCTGTAAGCGATGTCGGCGGTGAGGCGGTAGCCGCCGGTTGGAGTCAGTGCGTTAAGGGTTCGCACTGGTGAGCATGCCGCGACAAGACCGCCCGCCAGCAGTGTGGTGGCGATGATCGTGAGGAGCCATCCGAGTTTGGTCATGTCTGTATTACGCAGGGACGTGACATCTGGAGGCAGACACTCACAAGATGCTATCCGGCGGCCTCGGGATAAAGCTGGGGAAAATAAAACGCCAGCGCCGGCAGGGGCAAGCCAAGACGCAGAATGCCTTTCGGGCTGGGCGACTCGACCAATTCAAGACGAAAACTGGCCGCGAGCAAGCGGTTGCCGGTGCGCGTGGCCAGGCCGCTCATCTGCACAAATTCTCCCCTGGTCATCTCACCGGCGAGAAACAGATGATAGAGCGGCAGCTCGGCCTCACGCCGCATCTCACGCTCGGTTTCCGACAACAGGGTCAAATAGGCGCGCATGCGTTTGCGCCAGCCGTCGAAGGCCAGCACGCTACTCATGAAGCGCAGTTGATCAAGGCAAGTTGCGAGAAAAAATTGGGCGAATGAAATCAGGCCGGCTTCGGAAAGGTTGCCACGTCCATCAAGATCACCCCGGCGCGGCTGGTCCGCCAGCGCGAGCTTGGCATAGTAAGTCTGCTGCTCGCGCGCAAAGCCGCGCGCCACCGCCCAGAGCGGGGAACCGACGCCCATGCGCATCAGCGCCGCGTGGCTTTGCAGGCGCATGACGCGGCCATTGCCGTCGCGGAACGGGTGAACCCAAGCGAGTCGATGATGCGCGCATGCCACGGCGATCAGGCGTTCTGCTTCGCCGCCCGCGCGGGCGTAGACGTCGCGGGCGCGGTCGAGGAATTGCAGAATCACTTCATGCCCCGGCGCGTGGTGACTACCCACCACGACATCGCGCGCGCGCCAGGCGCCCGGCTCAACGACATCACCTTCCGGCATCTGGCGGTCTTCTGCGGTGAGGCGCTGATAAAACGCCGCATGCAGACGTTGCAAAAACTCTGGCGCGTATACGTCGGGGGAATCACCGAGCCACCCCTCCATCTCCTGTTGCGCACCAATGTGCGCCAAGGCCTGACGCTGCTTGCGCGCCTCGTCCGGCTGCACGGAGAAGTCAGCTTTCAACGCGCGCTCGATGTCGAGTGGATGCGTGTGCTGGCCCTCGATGCGGTTCGAGTAGTACGAATTGACGCTGCGCAGGAGTTGCGCGATGCGCGTCTCGGTGAGCGGATGCAAACCCTGTCTGAGAGTACGCGCGCCCTGCCCGAGTTCGTCGGCCAGGGTACGCAGACGAGCGATGCCCGGCTGATCCACCGAGGGCAGCAGGGGTTCGAACTGGGACGGGTGATCGGGTAGGGGCATGGCTTGGGAACGGAAACGAATGTCCGGCCCAAGGCCAATATTAGTCTATTTTGGCAAATTATTTGGCAGTTATATTAACTATTTATAAAACTTAACTTATTGATTAAAAATATATAATATGATTATTAGTACTTACTGACATAAAGTTATTGGCAGATATTATGGCGAATTGAAAATGCACGTTAAAATCGTCGTACGTCGAAGCTGACGTACGACGCCTAAAGCCGGGCGCGAACGCCGTGCGCAAGCAGGGCGGCAAGATGGCCGTGAACCTTGGTAGCGAATGGTTGCGAGAGCGGCAAATCGCTGCCGAACACACTGGGCAGGCTGAGCAATTGGCTGCAAAGGGCGACTGGGTTACCGCGCATTGCGGCCGCGATGCGTACAAACTCGGCACAGAGCGGATCACGCACGTCAATCGGCTTGCCCGCTTCATCCACGCCACTGACGTAGCGCATCCAGCCAGCTACCACCAGCGCGAGCGTGTCGATGGACTCCCCGGCGGCGAGCCGCTCGCGCACCGTATTCAAAATCCGCTGCGGCAATTTTTGCGAGCCGTCCATCGCGATCTGCCAGGTGCGGTGCGGCAGCGCGGTGTTGCGAAAGCGCGCCATCAATTCGCGGCGGTAGGCTGTCACGTCAAAGCCTTCGAGCGGCGGCAGGGTCGGCGCGGCTTCGTCCCACAGGCGCTCGACCATGCGCGCGAAGGGCGGGTCGGCGCTGGCCTGATAGATGAACTCGTGACCCGCGAGATAGCCGAGATAAGCCATCGCCGAATGCGCGGCGTTGAGGAGGCGCAGTTTCATCAGTTCGTAGGGCGCGACATCTTTTACCAACTGCACCGATTGAACGCCGCCGGCGTTGGCCTCTTCCCACGCCGGGCGCGGGCCGGCGAAGTTGTCTTCGATCACCCATTGCGAGAACGGCTCGGTCATCACTGGTGCGGCGTCGTGCGTGCCGAGGAGCTTCGCCGCTTGAGCAATGTCCGCCTCAGTGGTGGCGGGGACGATGCGATCCACCATCGAGGAGGGGAAGCTGATCTTGTCTTCTATCCACGCGAGCATCGATGGGTCTGCGGCAGCGGCGAATTCGCGCATCAAGCCTGCCAGAGTGGCACCGTTGTGCGGCAGATTGTCACAACTCAATATGGTGAGATGGCCGGAAACCCTTGGTGCGAGCGCCTTACGGGCGCATAGGCCGCTGAAAATAGCTCCCAGAGCCGATCTGGGAGCATCGGGGTGTTGCAAATCGTGCGCGATGTCCGGATGCGCAAAGTTGAGTTTGCCGCTCGCCGGGTCGTGGCAATAGCCTTTTTCGGTGATCGAGAGGGTGACGACGTGCGTATCCGCAGCGCCGATGCGTGCGATGACC
>JAYVSR010000267.1:0-8056 GCA_043775155.1 Burkholderiales bacterium
CACCTTGGCCCACTTGGCAATTTCGCCGGCCTGATATTTGGCCAGCTCATCGGGCGTCGACAGGATCGGATCGAGCCCCAGGGTCTTCAATTTCTCCTGCACATCGGGCAGCTTGTAGATGCGCCCGATTTCGCCGTTCAGCCGGGTCACGATGTCCTTCGAAACGCCTGCCGGCGCATAGATCGCGAACCACGCGGTGGCTTCAAAGCCGGGCAAGCCCTGTTCGGCAATCGTCGGCACGTCGGGGGCCGAGGACGAGCGCCTGGCGCCAGTTTGCCCGAGCGCGCGCAGCTTGCCTTCCTTGACCAGCGGCAGCGCCGAGGGCATGTTGTCGAACATCAGTTGGATCGAGCCGCCCAACAAATCGGGGATGGCGAACTGACGGCCTTTGTACGGCACGTGCGTCATCTGCGTGCCGGTCATGGTCTTGAACAATTCGCCGGAGACGTGGATCGAACTGCCGATGCCTGGCGAGCCGAACGACAGCTTGTTCGGATTGGCTTTCATGTACGCGATCAAGTCCGGCACCGATTTAACCGGCAGGTCGTTGTTGACTACCAGCAGATTCGGCGTTGAGGCGATCATGCCGACCGGGGTGAAGTCCTTCGTCATGTCGTAGGGCATCTTGCTGTACAGCGCGCCGTTGATCGCGTGGGTACCCACCGTTGCCATCACCAAACTGTAACCATCGCCCGGCGATTTGGCGACGATCTCGGCACCGATGTTGCCGCCCGCGCCGGGCTTGTTGTCGACCACGATTGCCTGACCGAGCGTGGTTTTTTCGGAAAAGATACGCGCCAGGATGTCAGGCGCGCCGCCGGTGGGGAAGGTCACCACCAGACGGATCGGCTTGGCCGGGTATTGCGCTTGTGCTTGTGCAGGCGCAAGCGGCGTGAACGCGAGGCCACACAAGGCCGTGCAAGCGGAGAGTCGTGAGAGTTTCATGAATTGGTTTCCGTCAAATTTGGGCGAAGCCGAAACTACCAAAAAACAACGGGACGCACATTGCGTCCCGTTGTTTTGTACTGAAAAACTAACGCGAATCAGTCCTCGACAAAAGTCTCTTCGCGTTTCTTCGAGATCGCTGGCAGCGAGATGATCACGATCATCGCCAACGCCATCAGCAGCATCACCAGCGACAGCGGACGAGTCAGGAAGGTCATCGGGTCGCCACGCGACAGCAGCATCGCACGGCGCAGGTTCTCTTCCATCATCGGCCCAAGGATGAAGCCCAACAGCAGCGGCGCGGCTTCGCAACCGAGTTTGAGGAACACGATGCCAAGCACGCCGAACATCACGGTGATCAACACGTCGAACGAGTTGTTGTTGACCGAGAACACGCCGATGCAGCAGAACATCAAAATCGCCGGATACAGGATGCGATACGGCACTTTAAGCAACTGCACCCACATGCCGATCAGCGGCAGGTTGAGGATCACCAGCATCAGGTTGCCGATCCACATCGAAGCGATCATGCCCCAGAACAAGGCCGGGTTCGAGGTCATCACTTGCGGGCCGGGCTGAATGTTGTGGATCGTCATCGCACCGACCATCAGCGCCATCACCGCATTCGGCGGAATGCCCAGCGTCAACAGCGGAATGAACGAGGTCTGCGCGCCAGCGTTGTTGGCCGACTCGGGGCCAGCCACACCGCGAATGTTGCCTTGACCGAACGGCGGCTGCGGGTTTTTACCGAGCTTCTTTTCAATCGTGTACGACGCAAACGAGGCGAGCAGTGCGCCGCCGCCCGGCAGAATGCCGAGCACAGTGCCAATGCCGGTGCCGCGCGCGATGGCGGGCAATGCTTCCTTGAAGTCCTTCCACGACAGCATCAGACCTTCAACTTTGTTGGTGAAAGTCTCGCGCGTCTCACGCATATCGAGGTTGACAATGATCTCGGCAAAACCGAACACGCCCATCGCCACGCTGATGAAGCCGATGCCGTCCGACAACTCGGGAATACCGAACGAGAAACGCGCGGTGCCGGTGTTGACGTCGGTGCCGACCAAGCCCAACAACAGACCGAGGATGATCATGCCGATGGCTTTGATCAGCGAGCCCGAAGCCAGCACCACCGCGCCGATCAGGCCGAGCACCATCAAGGAGAAATATTCAGCCGGGCCAAACTTGAACGCCAACTCGGCGAGCGGCGCGGCGAATGCTGCCAGCACCAGCGTGCCGAAGCAGCCGGCGATAAAGGAGCCGAGTGCCGCCACCGATAGCGCCGCGCCGGCTCGCCCTTTTCGGGCCATCTGGTACCCATCTAGCATCGTCACCACCGAGCTCGACTCACCCGGCAGATTGACCAAAATCGCCGTGGTGGAGCCACCGTACTGTGCGCCGTAGTAAATGCCTGCGAGCATGATCAGCGCCGCAATCGGCGGCAGCGCGTAGGTGGCCGGCAACAGCATGGCGATGGTGGCAATCGGGCCGATGCCCGGCAGCACACCGATCAGCGTGCCCAACAGGCAGCCGACGAAACAGTAAATCAGGTTTTGCAGGGTGAAGGCCGTCGCGAAACCGAGCGACAGATTGGCCATCAGAGTATTGTAGGCATCCATGTTTGTGCGCTCCCTTATTTTTTCACGGCGGGCACAAACATGCGGCCCAGTTCTTCGGTGTCCGGCCAGACCGGCATCTGCAACTTCAGGCCGTAGACGAAAATGCCTACCGCAGCTGCAGAAAGCAACACGATGCTGAAGATCACTTCCTTCTTTTTCATTTCATGGCTCGCCAACGATGAGATGATCACCAGAAGCGTCACGCATATCACCAGCCCCAGACCTTTCAACATCAGGCCGAACACGGCAATCGCGCCCAGCACCAGACCCATCGAGCGCAGGCCGACAAAGAACGCGAGCACGCAGCCAGCCACCGTGCCAATTGCCAGCGCCGCATTCGGGCTGGCCCCCACAGCGCCGGCAGCGAGGGAGAACAACATCATTGCGGCAAAGATCACCATCGGCCGCACCATGCCTGCGCCGCGCTCACCGGCTTTTGCGCCCAGCGACTTGACGAACACAATCACGCCCAAACCCGCGAGGATCATGCCGAGCCAATAGGGGAAGTAGCCCGGCCCCATGCGTGCGCCGGTACCCATGTTGTAAGCGGTCGACAGATACGCCGCCAAGCCGCCGAACAATATGAAAAACAGTCCGGCGAAAAAGTCTTGATAGTTTTTTATCTTCACTCGTTCCTCACTCAGGGTAGCTACCCGTTTTGAATCGTGTTGTCTCAGGTGTATCGATAATTATTTTTTGCCCGCTGTGATCATCTGCATGCGTTGATACAAGCAGCACATGCCTTGGCGGGTGAGCAATGATACTTGGGTTTCACGCGTAGCGCGATGCTGCAACGCGAGGGGCGCACTCTACCCGGAGAACCGGACTTTGCACAATAGCTTTGGGCAAGAGTTTGCAAGGGAATTTTACGTAGTGCTGTCCGTCTGCGCCATTGCGGTGCAAGCTGCGGCGCAGTCATTAAGTTCAGCTTAAATTTCCAGCGCCGCCGGCGCTGTTTAGCGCGGGTTCGAATACACCAGCGGCTTGGAAAAACCGGGCGTGAAGTTCGGTGTGACCGCAAAGTACGGGCTGGTCACGGTAGCCGTTGGCGTCTGCCGCACCACCACGACTGCCGGATACGACGGATAACCGGTGTAACCATAGGCAGCAAAGCCCGGGCCGCCGCTCGGCCCGGCGTCACAATCTACCCGGCGCTCGGACCTGCACTGCGCGACCATCAGGTCGAGCAGCGACTTCTGCCTCGCGCCGGATGCCGCTGTCGACGCGGTTGCCGCCGCTTCGCTGCGCAACCGGCGCTGCTGCGAGGCTTCGGTCTCACCGCGCAAACGTTCCTCGCGCTGGTCACGCAAGGTTTCACGCCAGCTGCGATCACGCCAGTAGCGCGCTTCGTCGTAATCGGAAACCATCGCCTGGCCTGCCACTGCCGGGGTGGCGTCAACGGTTATCGCCTTGCGTTTGTCCGGCGGCGTGGTGGTGTAGTTGACGACCCCTTTGTCGTCCGTCCATTTGTAGACTGACTGAGCGGTGGCAGAGCCGGCGGTCAGGGCACACGCGAGGCCCAGAAACAAGAGTGAACATCCAACGGTGCGGCGACGCGAGGCCGGGCAGGGGGCGCCGACTGACGCGCTTGCGAATGAATCGGGTTGTCTCATGTTGCGTCCTTCCAAAATACTGTGCTACCGCCGCACACCGCAGGCCGGGTTCCACACTTAACGCACTCTACGCTTTTTCGACTACGGATTTGTAACCGATGTCGGTAACCTGTGTTGGCGGCGACACCGAAACAGGCACTGCAGCCGACACCCGCGACAGCGACTGCGCCGCCACCCGAAACTTCCGCAAATAGTCCAACCCTGCGATGGCGCGGCTACCGTACCAGGAGGTCATCTCACCGTCGATCAACATCACGCGTTTGGCCGGAAATCGCATGCCAAGTTCCGCAACGTGGGCGTCGCGAAACATAAACGGCTCAGTCGAGAGCAGAATCAAATCAGCATCGTGCACGGCGGTATCGAGGTCGATTTGCGGGTAACGCGCGGCGCCTGTCGTTCCGCTGCCCGTTGCGCTGCCCGCTGTTTTACCCATTCCGCTACCAGCGGTGTCTGAGTCGTTCGCACCTGTCGTATCCCACCCCACCGCCGCGAGCGTGCGCGAGATATACGTGTCGCGCGCCACCGTCATCCACGGGTCTTTCCAGATCAGATACAGAACTCTGTCACGTGGCAGCGCGGTCGATGCCGCAAGAGTGGCTCCCAGAGCGGCTTCCAGCCCGCTGCACAATTTTTCAGCAGCGTCTTCGCGGTCAAAGATGGCGCCGATCAAACGATACAGCGCGAGGTTGTCCGCAGGCGCGTTCGGGTGCGTGACGATCACGTGCGGCACAAAACGCGCGATCTCATCGACTGCCGGCTTGTTGTTCTCGTCGATATTGACGATCACGTGGGTTGGCGCGAGTTCGCGCAAGCGCTCGAGGTTCACGTCCTTGGTGCCACCGACTTTCGGAACGTCCGCCACCAGCGCCTGCGGATGGATGCAAAACCCGGTGCGCGCAACCAGTTGCGGCGCGAGGCCCAAATCGCACACCAGCTCGGTAATCGACGGCACCAGACAGGCGATGCGCGCATCGCCGGACGCCCGCGCATGACGCTGGCCAACCGCGTCTACCGACGCGCCGGAAATAGAGGCGCGCGGAACCGGCGGTGGAATAAACGACGAGTTAAATGAATTAAATGGGGTCTGACCCCATTTATTTTTCATTCAGTGCTGACGCGGCTTGCGCCCGGCTTTGACGGCGAGGCGGTCGTAGAGCCAGTTCGGCAGCACACGCATCAGCTTGGCGACGACACCCATTTGCCACGGGATTACTTTGTAGCTGACGCCGGCCGCAATCGCCGCCGCGGCGCGCGCAGCGAAGACCGGCGCGTCGGTGAGAAACGGCATCGGATAAGGATTGCCCGCCGTCATCGGCGTGCGAATGTAGCCCGGCGCGATGGTGACGACAGCAACGCCCGAGCCGCGCAGCTCGACCCGCAGCGATTCGCAATAGGTGATCACTGCCGATTTCGACGCGCTGTACGCGGCCGATCCCGGCAAGCCGCGAATCCCGGCGACACTGGATATGCCCACCAGCGCGCCGCGGCCCTGTTTTTTCATCGCGCCGATGAAGGGCTGAAACGTCGCCAGCGTGCCGAACACGTTGGTGTCGATCACTTGCTTGAACACCGGCAAGTCCTCAGCAAGCGCTGAATCGACGCCAATCGACACGCCCGCACAGGCGATCACCACGTCGGGCGCACCGTGGCGCTCGATGAACGCCTGCGCCGCGCGCGCCAGGCTCGCGCTATCAGTGACGTCGGCGGAATAGATTTCGATTTGCGCGCTGCTGGCCGATAGCTCCGTTTTTACTTGTTCGAGCACCGCACTGCGGCGCGCGGTCAGCGCCAGCGTCGCGCCAGTGCCCGCGTAGTGGCGCGCCAGCGCCGCGCCGATGCCGGACGATGCGCCGGTGATGAAGACTTTGAGCGTCATGAAGAATGTTCCAAGTTGGTTCGCCCGTAAAATAACATGCCTTCCCCGCTTTACTGACTCAATTTGCCGCCCCGATTTATCGCACCAACCCACCGTCGCCCCACCCTCACCCTGTCGAACTTCACCATTCTCGCCATCACCACGGCGATCCAGGCGTTGGTCTCACTGGCTGCGTTTTCGGTGCCGGTGTTCGCCCCCGAAGCCGCAGCGGAGCTAGGGTTTTCGGTCGGCGTGATCGGCTATTTCGTCAGCATCATGTACATCGGCGCATCGACGAGTGCGCTGATCTCCGGCGGCTTTATCTTGCGCTATGGCGCGATCCGCGTCAGCCAGGCCGGCCTGGTGTTCTGTGCGATTGCGATGGCCTTGCTGTGCGTGCTGCCGCTGCCGCTGATGCCGCTGGCCGGGCTGCTGCTCGGCGCCGGCTACGGCCCGATCACCCCCGCCAGCTCACACGTGCTGGTGCGCACCACGCCGCCGCATTTGATGGGGCTGACGTTCTCGATCAAACAATCGGGCGTGCCGCTCGGCGCAGCCCTGGCCGGCCTCGTGGTGCCGCCGCTCACGCTTGGGTTTGGCTGGCGCAGTGCTTCACTGACGGTCGCGTTGTTATGTCTGATCACCGCCGTAATCGCGCAACCACTGCGCGCCGCGATGGACGCTGACCGCGATCCGGCGCGGCCACTTTCTCTTGGCAATCTGCGCGAACCATTCCGGCTGATCTTCGCCAATCGCGCGCTGGCGCGGATGGTTCTGTCCGGTCTGGCCTACGCCGGCATTCAGATTTGCTGCTTCACGTTTTTGGTCGCCTACCTGACGCAGAGCTTCGCCTACACCCTGGTCGCAGCCGGCCTCGCGTTGTCGTTCGCCAACGGTGCCGGCATCTTCGGCCGCATTATCTGGGGCTGGCTGGCGGACCGCACCCGCGCACCGCGCGTCGTGCTGGGCGCGCTCGGCATCACCATGATGCTGGCCAGTCTGGGCATCGCCGCGTGTACCCGGTCTACACCTTATGCGCTGGTGCTGGCGGTGTGTACTGTGTTCGGCTTGTCGGCAGTGGGCTGGAACGGCGTGCAGATATCGGAGACCGCGCGCCTGTCTCCGCCCGGCAAAGCCGCACTGGTGGCCGGTGGCAGCACCTTCATGATCTTTGGCGGCGTGCTGGTGTTCTCTGCGCTATTCGCGCTGTTGCACGATGTGACCGATAGCTGGCGTGTGCCGTTCGTAGTGTTTTGTTTGCCGGCCGGGGTGATGGGGGTGGTGCAGTTGGTTTATGCGCGGCGGTAATGCGTCTCTACGGCTCAAGCCGCGCGCATCAGCGCATCAATAATATCCGCCATCGCTGAAGCGAACTGTTGAAACAATCTTGTTTGTCAGCGCGCTGATGCTGGCGAACCAAGCGACTGGTTGGCAAACCGCCCTGCATGTGCTTAGTCTGCGCCGCAGCATCACGGCAACCATAGCGTAGAACTCACCTAGCCGCCCAAGTAGCCGGGGATAACGGCGTTGAAGGAATTCGCTGTGCGCATCCGGCTTTGACCACGCATGACGTGACGCACGTTGCACCGGACGCCGCCGGAAAATCGTCAGTCCGCGCGTGCCGGCGGCCCAGCGTAGTCCGTCGCGATCTTCACTTCGCATTCGCCCAATCCGGCGATATAGAGCTGCATCACATCGCCCGGCACCACCGGGCCGACGCCCTCGGGCGTGCCGGTGAGAATAATGTCGCCGGGGTAAAGCGTGTATTTGTCAGAGGCGTATTCGATCAGGCGGTCGACGTTGTAGACCAGGTCGCTAGTGTTCGCCTTCTGCCGTGTCACGCCGTTGACCTTGAGTTCGAGATCAAGCGCGTTCGGGTCGGCGATTTCGTCGGCGCTGGTAAACCACGGCCCGAGCAGCGCGTAGGTATCGGCTGATTTGCGCCACGACAGCAGCTCTTTGCCGCGCGTCGTCATGTCCAGCCCCATCGCGTAGCCGGCAATGTATTGCCGCGCGTTTTCCCGCGC